>NZ_JBCPDQ010000012.1:6381-89901 GCF_040915325.1 Coprococcus sp. RTP21281st1_F1_RTP21281_210402 | reverse complement strand
AATGGAGAGACGAGGTATTTGCAAAGATCCGTGAAAATCCACAGCATCAGTTCCTGTTCCTTACCAAGCGACCTGATTTGCTGGATTTTGATACCGATCTGGAAAACGCATGGTTTGGCGTTACGGTGACGAGGAAAGCAGAACTGTGGCGTATCGACGCCCTTCGGAAAAATGTCAGAGCAAAACATTACCATGTTACCTTTGAGCCGTTATTCGACGATCCCGGCACAGTTGACCTTTCCGGAATCAATTGGATCGTTGTTGGCACCATGACCGGAGCTCAGAGCAGGAAGATTCATACGGAGCCGGAATGGGCATGGTCTCTGGCGGACCAGGCACATAAGCTCGGCATTCCGGTGTTTATGAAGGAAGACCTTGTCCCTATCATAGGGGATGAAAATATGATTCAGGAAATGCCGGAAGAATTTAATAAAGTGTTAGAGGTACAGAAATCATGGAAGAAGTAATAAATGGAATCCTCATTCGTGAGGTGGAAACAAAGAACATCATGACTAAGTCTAGTCTGCCGGTAGGCGGTTACTCGGTCAATCCATATGTGGGCTGTACACATGCCTGCAAGTATTGCTATGCTTCTTTTATGAAGCGCTTTACCGGGCACAAGGAGGAATGGGGCACTTTCCTTGATGTGAAGCATTGGCCGGAAATTAAAAATCCGAAGAAATATGCCGGACAGCGGGTGGTCATCGGTTCTGTGACAGATGGCTACAATCCACAGGAGGAGCAATTCGGGAATACCAGAAAACTTCTGGAGCAGCTGATCGGCAGTGACGCAGATATTCTGATCTGCACAAAGTCGGATCTTGTGGTACGGGATATTGATCTGCTGAAGAAGCTTGGACGTGTAACCGTTTCATGGTCGATCAACACACTGGATGAAAATTTCAAGAACGATATGGACTTTGCTTCGAGCATTGAGCGCCGTATCGCTGCTATGAAGCAGGTATATGAAGCAGGTATACGTACAGTCTGTTTCGTATCCCCGGTATTCCCTGGTATCACGGATTTTGAAGCAATCTTTGAGCGGGTAAAGGATCAGTGCGATCTGTTCTGGCTCGAAAATCTCAATCTTCGAGGCGGTTTCAAAAAGACAATTATGGATTATATCGCCGGAAAATATCCTGATCTTGTACCACTTTACGACGAGATCTATAACAAGCATAACCGCAGCTACTTTGAAGCACTTGAAGTAAAAGCTGAGAAAATGGCTAAGAAGTATGATTGTGCCTTTGTGGATAATGAAATGCCTTATGGCAGAGTCCCGCAGGGACATCCGGTGATCGTAGATTATTTCTATCATGAGGAAATCCGTGGGACAGAGAATACCGGAAAAAGAAATCGCTAAATTCCAGTTTGCTGGACTGGTGATACACGGAAAATAGTATTATAGCAGGTAACAGGCAGATGGTCATATAACCGACGGTCTGCCGTTTTTTGTGTTTATATTATATATGAATGTGGAAAGATTCTAGAAGATATTTTGGTATATATTAACCGAAATATCTTTTGGGAGAAAATGTCATGGTACGCACCTTTTTGTAACTGTGCACTCAAAAATGAATGTGTTACAATAGACTCGGATGTGAGAATTATGCGAGCAAAAGAAGAATTACCGGAATGCCCAGTTGCAACAGCAGTATCTCTCATCGGAGGAAAATGGAAATTGCTGATTTTGCGTAACTTGAAAGAGCGTCCATGGAGATTCAATGAGCTACTACGAAGTATAGATGGTATTTCACAAAAGGTTTTGACAGATAGTTTAAGACAAATGATGAGTGATGGGCTGGCATATCGCCACGATTACCATGAGCAGCCACCGAGAGTTGAATACGGCTTAACGGAACTCGGAACAAAAATGCTTCCAATTGTTAATTCACTTGCTGACTTTGGTAACTACTATAAATCAATTATTGAACAAAATTAAGGACGTTAGTATTTGAAAAACTCGAACAATTCCAGTTTTTGAAACTGAGAAATCGGAATTTAGGGAGGTACAAGAATGATAAAATTAGTGGCACTTCCGTGCCTCTGTGTAGATGTTTTTGATGGAACAGATGAATTGCGTGCAGGTGGTGAAGCCCTTAATTTTGCAGTTCATGCATCAAAATTTGAGGAGTTTAATGTTTCAATATTGGGTGCGGTTGGACAGGATTCCTACGCAAAATTTATTATGGATTCTGTTTCTGATAAGAGAATAGATGTAAGCCATGTAAGAGTTGAAGAGGATAAAGTAACTGCAAATAATCGTACATATCTTACGGCTGACGGTGACAGATATTACAAAGATGATTCATGGACGGGTGATATTGTTGATAAAATGATATTGAATCAAGACGAATTGGACTTTATAAAAAAATCAGAGGTTGTATTTATACATTTCTGGGCAGGCTGTTTTGAACAAATTATAGATTTAAAAAAGAATAATAACTTCAGATTGGCTGTGGATTTTGTAGAATATCGTAATTTTAAGGAGATGGAAAAATATGCACCATATATAGATTATTTCCTGATTAGTGGAGAGGAATCAATTCTTCCGATATTTGAAGCATTTTCCAAGAAGTATAAAGGACTATTTAATGCATCTTTAGCTGATAAAGGAAGTGTTACATATTATAATGGTGAAAAGTATTTTGTCCCGGCTGATGAAGCTTTAGAAATAGTTGATACTACTGGTTGCGGAGATAGCTACCATGCAGGCTTTGTGTGTTCTCATATGTTAATTGGTGATATTTACGAGGCTATGAGAGTTGGTACAGAATTTGCAACAGAGACATTGTCTCATTATGGTGGCTTTTAATTCGATTTGTAAGGAGAAACAATATGACAGGGTTTATTATATGGTCACTTTTCGGAGTGTTTATAATTGGATTATGAATAAAAGATATGTTTTCTAAGAATCCGGTTGTGAAGAAAAGTAAATAAACTTCAGTTTTTGAAACTGAGAAATCGGGATTTAAGGAGGTCTTGTATGAAGAAAATCGTATGTACAATGCTATGTATTATGCTTTTATTTGGTTTGAGTGCTTGTGGTGGAGATGTCAGTGAAGTAAAAACTCATAATGTTGAATCTGAGAGCTATTCAGAAGAGGATATTAAAGCCGCTATTGACACAATAAAAAAGGAGTTTAAGAGTGACTGGAAAGGATGCACTCTCACAGAAATTTACTATGCCGGAGATGACTGCACGAAAGATTATAAAGATTGGGCAGACAGAAACAATGCAGATGAAGTCATTGTTTTATTATCTTCATTCGATGTTGATTCATCTGGTGGAAACGGGTCTTTGAATCCAAATAGTACATACAGTGATTGGAAGTGGATTTTAGTTAGAACAGATGGCGGAAAGTGGCAGCATGTTGACCATGGATATTAAGTCAAATTCCTGTTTTTGAAACTGAGAAATCGGAATTTGTGAGGGAAAGAAATGAAGAAAAATACTCCAAGCGATGATGAAATAAAGAATTATAGCCATAAGAAGATGACATTGCCATTGATGGAACATGCTTCTGAAGAAATGAAGGAACCTGTATGGAAGCTTGTTAAAAAGTTAGCGTCTTATGCTCGTGTACCGGGCGCTATGTCAGATTTTAAGAAAATGGCGGTGTTCGCTGAGGATGATGCAATTGTCGATGTAGTTCTGGATACATTACAGGATATGAAATATCCTTTTAAAAACACAGATTTTATACCGGATATCATGGGCTATTATTACTCGATTGCATTGATTTCGCAAAGCATGCATAGAAGGGAAGAAACGATTAAGCTGTTCAATGAGCTTGTTGATTATGCAATCAGTATTAAATCTAACAGCGCATTGCCACTTGCGAGAAATATGGATGTTTTGTCAAAGGAATATCCCGATCTGTCAGATTTATTTGAAAAAGCAAAGACTATCTATAGATTTGATGCAATAGATAGTATAAAAGAAAGGGTGCCTATACAGGTCAATAAGCTTTATCACGATTATACAAATGCAGATAAAATAGAAGCAGAATACATTAATGTTGAAAATCCTGAGGATGGTAAGGTTTTTGTCGAAGTGGATGAAAATGGATATGTCGTAAGAATAGTAGAAAAGGGGAAAAACATTTATACAAAGATATTTAAACATTATAGCTATGACATGATTAATTATGCGATAGTCAGAGATGTTTTGCTGAGAAAACACATGGAAGAAATGCGAATCAATGATATTGCGGATGCAAGAGTTGTCGAAGCTACGAGAACGGATCTTAAGAAACTGTATAGTGATATTGAGATATCTGTAAATAATAAGGAGTTTGCATATATATTAGATGGGCATGAAAAATTCAATAATACCTGAATCCGTGAACCTTGTTTCAAAATGAAAAGGCACACAGGAAATGTTTGCCATATTTGTTATTGTATACTAAATTTTGAAAATGCTGCATAATTTTGCGTTCAAAAAAAGACTGCACCATTTGTGTGCAGCTGCCATTGCCATATTCAGCTACCTGTTGTCAGGTGATTAATGCAAAGCTGTCATAAAGACGCTTGAAAGTAAATCTCCAGCGATTACTCCTTCCAATGGACAGCACCAGACGGCCGGCATGTTCTGTCAGATGTCCCGCAAACTGCATAAGATTACTGATCACCGTACGTATTCTTCGGCGATGTATTTTCTTCCGGCTGGGAGCATCCTTCTTTTTCAGCGATTCCTGCCCTATGATTCGAAGGATATTATATGCGATCATTGTCAGCTCCAGCACCAGTTTGTTGTTCTCAAACTTTCCCGACGGGAGTCTTCCAACATCCATGTCCGTCTTGATTTCACTGTGATACTGCTCACTTTCTCCGTGGGCATGGTAAAGATCAATGACTGTATCGTCTGGCAGGGAAGAGTTTGTCCAGTATGTGCCCAGTTCTATATCGGGTACGATAAAATACTGCCCATATCGGTCAATGGTTCTTTCCGTGATCTCATAAATTGTGCGTATTCCGACAGTTTTCTCCTCGTTATCAGAAAGGGAATATGTCACATTCCGGAAGGTCTGTCCGATATAAACAGTTTTCCCATCACGTGGATGCTGGATATTCTGGCAGCATTCCCTGACGGATTCCAGCCATTCTTCTTTACTTTCCTGTCTGGGATTCCGTTTTATGATGAAAGACACATTGTTGTATTTATAGCTTTCTTCCATAAAGATGCCTATGTTTTCAGATGCATCGTTGCCGGAATCCAGCCGGATGAGCAGTGGTTTTTCCGTCAGCTGTCTGCACAGTTCAATGGTCTCTCTCAGGAAATCAGGAGTTTCTTTCTGGCAGTGCTGTTTCCCAATCCGCAGTTCAAGATTGACGAGGTATCCTTCTGTGCCGATATATGCCATAATTGGTGCATATCCGTCAAAACCCTTGTAGGTACGGGATACGCCTTCCTTATTGGATTTCGAATTGTCAAAGGGGGTTACATCAATATCGACAGGAACAAAGCCGTTATCCAGGGCTGTCGGCTCTATGTGCATTTCACGCAGCATGTCGACATTTGCCTGCTGGATGTCTTTGCGCAGGGAATCCCCGATCATGTCAAAACGCTGACGGAGTGTTTCGGCGGAAGGAATCGCATAGGAGATGCCTAATGCGTATTTGTAGTAGTCAGGGTCATCCATCATTTCACGGACAGCCTCATACTGGGGTTTTCCCTGACAGAGCATACCAATATAGGTGAGGAGCACGTCTTCATTTTTTATCTGTTTCTGCAGATAATCTTTTGAAATTGGAGCACGGTTGATTTTTTTAACAAAACTGCTTTTTCCAAGTATTTGCCCTACGAATACCAGACCACTGGGAGTAATGAGCCGCTCATCGCTGAATTCAATGTGTATTTTCTTCATTGCACTGCCTCCGCCTATCTTTTGATACTTTCATTATACAGGATAATGCATGATGATACAGTAAAAAAACAAAATTTTGTTTAACCTAGTGGGTGAAATAAAATGTATTGCGAAAATCAGTTTCCAGCAGGTATTATTGCTGAAAAAAAGGGATGTAACACTATGGTAAGTTTCACGGAATAAGGTGGATTTTCATTGACACATATAACACCTTACAATACAATAAAAGCAAATATATAGCTTATAAAGGAGGTTCCTTAATGACGAAAAAAATAACCGCAATATTCTTGGCATTGTGCATGGCAATCTCCGTTTGGCCGATGACCATTCAGGCGGCATCAAAGCCCGATATTAAAGTTGGCGACTATGTTAAAATGGGCGCGTATAACAATGCCTCAATTCTTTGGCGATGTGTAAGCATTGACAATAACGGACCGCTTATGCTTGCAGACAAAATTGTTGACACCCTTGCATATGATGCCAAAACAAATGACAACAGCAATTCAAAATCACACAGCAGAAGCTATAAGCGTGATGATTACGGTTCTAACTATTGGAAAGACAGCAATATGCGTTCTTGGTTAAATTCGACCGCAGCTGAAGGCAAAGTCGATTGGCTTTGCGGCAACCCTCCGAAAGACGGATATGTAAGCGGTGTGGGAGCGTACAACGAAAAAGCGGGTTTTCTCAACGCTTTTTCAAAATCTGAAATTGCGGCAATGAAAACCGTTACCCAGCGTTCTCTCGTTTCTCATCCCGAATACAACAAGGGCATAGTTGATGGAGACGCAAATTCGGATTTGTTATACTACACCGATATTTCGGAAGCGGTGGCAAACTACGACAGTTCATATTTTGAAACTACAACCGAAAAGGTTTTTCTTCTTGATGTAAAGCAGGCTAATGCCGTGTGGAAAAATCTCAAAGGTTATTATGTTGCGTATAATAATGACGGTATGGCTTGGCCTTATTGGCTTCGCACTCCTGTTACCGATTGCAATCACGATATGCGTTATATCAGTTCATCGGGTCAGGTCGGTCGTTATGCTCCGTGGTATTCCGATTTGGGCGTAAGACCTGCATTTTATCTCGATTCCGAATATTTTGTTACAACTTCCGGCAGCGGCTCACAAAGCAGTCCTTATATCGGCTCTGCTCCAAATAAGCAAGAGGATGATTATACAATTTCGGAACCTGCCGAGGACGCAAATCCCGATTGGAATGTCAGCACCGAGCAAAGCATTCAGCTCACCCTCGGCCCGTGGTATTCAAATGACGGAAAATATTCTAATCCTACCATCCCTGTTTATACCATCCAAAAAACACGCAGCGACACGGAAAATATGGTTGTTGTCGTTTGCGGCGAGGGATACACAAAAAGTCAGCAGGGCAAATTCATCAATGATGTCAAACGACTTTGGCAGGACGCTATGAAATATGAACCGTATCGCAGTTATGCCGACAGATTCAATGTTTACGCTCTTTGCACAGCTTCCGAATCGACTTTTGACAATGGTGGAAGCACCTTCTTTGATGTTATAGTCGACAAATATAATTCGCCTGTTATTTCTAATAATCTCCACGGAAGTCAGTGGAAAAATCATATTTTTGAGAGATGTATCGGTCCTGAATTTATCGAGAAAATTCACGATGCTCATATCAAAAAAAAGTGTGATCCAAACACAATTCCGTCCGGTTCGGAATATGAGCCTTATTATTATGTTCACGATTATATTGCTCAGTTCGCTATGGTTGTAAACACAAAATCAGATTTCGGCGGTGCTTATAATAACCGTGAATACGGCTTCCATTATTTCATTTCGCCATCAGACAGTTATCGTGCGTCAAAAACTTTTGCACACGAGTTTGGACACGGTTTGCTCGGTCTCGGTGATGAATACAGTAACGGATATTTGCTTGACGATAAGGAACTTAAATCACTCAATCTTTCCTCGGTTGAAGACCCGGAAAAGATAAAATGGCGACAGCTTTTAGGTTTTAGAAACACATATACCTGCCGCAATGCTTACGGCTCAAAAATGCTTGTTTCAAGTTATGAGTGCATAATGAGAGACACAAACTATCAATTCTGTGAGGTTTGCCGTTTGCAGGGCTTCAAGCGAATGTCTCAGCTTGTTAAGGATGTAGACCTTTATGTTGCAACTCCCGAGGTTAAGGAATATACGGGCGCTTATTCAAAGCCGTCTGATTTTACCGACCTTGAAACAAGTTCATATTATAATTACACATATAATCGCAATGACCGACTTTTGAGCGGCAACAGCAAAAGCAGATTTAATACTAATATGAACGGTAAAAAAATCGAGCTTAGAACTGTTATTCAAAACATTTCAGATAAAAATGCACGACAATTAAAATTCAAAATGTGGATTAAGCACTCCGACGGAAGCGTTGCGACCGATTCATCGGGGAATCCGCTTCAAACAGTACAAACCTTTGACATTCCTGTTTGGAATGATAAGGCAAATTTCTGGCCGCTCGGTGCTTTGGATCACATCAAAAGCGACTTTAATTCAGGCTTAAAGAGTTGCTCGCTTATTTATCAAATTCCGTCTGATGCACAGCTTAAGAGCGGCGATACCGTGGCATTTCAGGTGCTCGATGAAAACGGAAATGTGCTTGCAGACGACAATACGGAAACACAGCGCTACACAACCGTTTCAATTCAGTATAAATTTGAGGACGGCTCTGAAATTCCAAACACTGCCGGCGGAACATTTACCGTGCCATACGGCACAAAGCTTGATTTAACACCGGCAAAAACACTTTATGATTATGAATTTATAAAGGTTGACGGCTTGAATAAGCCTATTGTTTCGGACGGAACGGTTGTTACATATTATTACAAAAATAAAAACGAAGAACACACTCACAATCTGACTTTGGTTGCTGCGAAAGCTGCCACCTGCACAGATGGCGGTAAGGAAGCATACTACAAGTGCGAAGGTTGTGGCAAGTTCTATGAAGATGTACTCGGTACAAAGGAAATAACCGACCTTGCATCTTGGGGCAATATTGCTAAGATTGCCCACACCACAAAGCAAACCGTAACAAAGGCAACCCCAACAGCAAACGGCAAGATAGTAAATTACTGTTCGGTATGTAAGAAAACTCTTTCAACGACAGTAATTCCAAAGGCATCAAGCATAAAGCTTAAAGCAACATCATTAACATATAACGGAAAGGTTATAACACCTAAGGTTATTGTTAAGGACAGAACAGGAAAGACACTTGTTAAGAATACTGACTATACTGTGTCTTATGCAAAAGGCAGAAAGTATGTTGGCAAGTACGCAGTAAAGATTACCTTTAAGGGTAAATACAGCGGAACAAAGACGCTTTATTTCACAATCAAGCCAAAGGCAACAAGTATTTCCTCACTTAAAGCAGGTTCAAAGAAGTTTACAGTAAAGTGGAAGAAGCAGGCTACACAGACAACAGGCTATCAGGTACAGTACAGTGCCTCAAGTAAATTCAGCAAGGCTAAGACCGTAACAGTAGGCAAGAATACAACAGTATCAAAGAAAATTTCAAAGCTTTCGGGCAAGAAAAAGTATTATGTAAGAGTTCGCACCTATAAGACAGTTAAGATTAACGGCAAATCCATAAGGATTTATTCAGGCTGGTCAAAAGCTAAGACTGTTACAACAAAGAAATAAAAACTATACCGTAACCTTTGATTCTGCCGGTGGCTCTGCAGTAACGACTCAGACTATCGAAGAAGGTCAGAAGGCAACCAAACCTGCCGCTCCTACCAAGTCTGACGATACCACCAAGCCTTCGGATGATGTTCAGAATCCGCAGACCGGCGACAACAGTATGAGTGGCTGTGGATCGCTCTGCTGTTCGTCAGCGGCTTCGGAGTTGTGACAACTACTGTTTATACTAAATTAGACGAAGCAATTTCTGATGCTGTTAAAACTGGGAAAATCACTCAAGAAGAAGCGAACGCAGCTTACAAATAAATATACGAGGCTTGTCTTAAAAAAGACGAGCTCAAAATGACAATGAAACTGTCACTCTCTGGAGACACTAGGAGTGACAGTATAATCATCATAAATAAAATGAATCTTCGGCATCAACCCACATCTGCATAGTTCCATCAAGGTATAGTCTTGCATATTCAAGTGGTTCATCAATAGCAAGTGCATTTAATGCACAATCTAATCTGGGTGTTGTTTTTAAATTCTTTTCTGCTTCCCAGCAGTCAATGCGGAGCATATAGCCAGCAGAAGTATAAACATCAATGCTGTTGCGTTGTGGATTGTATTCTGCAAATATTGTTCTCATCGTATCAAATCTCCTTATCATTCAATCAATCATTTGTTACAAAAATCAGAAGCATTTCAATCAGTTCACCATGTCGTTTTTATTTTGTGTTATACTGTTTTAGAGGATTTTCTTTTCCTTGTATTTTCCCTTATCAGGGTTCATAAATCCATATGGGAAGATATAACATAAGGGAAAGTCTAAGGGAAAGATCACCTGCGACAAACTTAGTGTTTTCAAGGGATTCAGAGATATTTGATAATAAAATATAACAATTATTAAATCCCTTGGAATACATGAAATCTCAATTTAAGTTTGATGGACTATACTCGGCGTAGATATCAGAATGAGAGCGAGGGAAAATGCATGGATATGTTACAGTTGATGAAGGAGAGGCACAGTGTGCGGCAATATAAGGATAAGCCAATCGAGCAGGAGAAACGTGCGGAGATAGACAGGCTTATCTCTGAGATAAATTCTGAGAGCGGACTGAGTATGCAGGCGGTCTACGATGAGCCGAACTGTTTTGATTCGTTTATGGCGCATTACGGCAAATTCACAAATGTTTCTAATTATATAGCGATAGTTGGCGCGAAGAACGACCAGGAAAAGGCCGGCTACTACGGTGAAAAGCTGGTGCTTGGATGTCAGGAACTTGGACTTAACACATGCTGGGTTGCAATGTCACATGGTAAGACCAGGGCAGTCATAGGCAAAGGACAGAAACTGCTGATAGTGATTGCCCTTGGGTATGGTGAGAATCAGGGTGTTGCACACAAGAGCAAAGATATATCAGAAATCAGCAGTGCAGATGTGGAGACAGACTGGTTCACGAAGGGGATGGAGGCGGTGTGTCTGGCACCGACAGCGGTGAACCAGCAGAAGTTCATGTTTGAGCTGAAAGATGAGATGGTGACAGCGAAAGCTCCGAGAGGAATCTGCACGAAGATAGATCTTGGAATTGCCAAATACCACTTTGAGGCTGGGAGTGGACACAAAATCTTCACAAAATAATTAGCACTCACCTCTTGTAAGAACTATTCAGATTTTGTCTGGTTTTGTCTGATGTGTAAAAGTGCTAAAAAGCTAGTAAAATCAAGGGTGACGGCAGAAATATTATGGATAGTATATTTTGTCTGATGTTGTCTAATGCATAAAAAAATATGTAAAAAATATGTATTCAAAAGAGATAGTAAAAGGATGTTGTAAAAAAGTTATATGTGTTGTTGACAATTTAATAATAATATGTATAATACTAATAAATTATAAAGTTTGTACAATGAAAAGCACGCAGGCAACCTAGAAAGTGAAGTTGAGGCACTTAAAACAACGGGTATGCATAGAAGATTTAATGCATATCATCTGACATAAACCTCTAGGGAAAAAATTTGAGACACAATATAAAGTGAGCTGAGCGAGTATAACATAATGGATTTTGATGGAAAATTTTTGGATGTAACCAAAGTTATTCTATCAGTCTATTATGTTATACTCGCTTTTTTTGTACAAATTTTAGAAAGGAGGGAGCCTTATGGATGAATATATAACTGTTAAACAAGCTCAAGAATTGTTAGGGTGTTGTTCAGCAACAATTTATAACTATTTGCACAGTGATGATTTTCCAACCTTAAAAAAGAAAGGGTTGAAAAGTTATGTAATGTCAAAGGCAGATTTTCTAAAATGGTGTGAAAGAAAAGGATATTCAATACAGGGGTGATGTGATGAGGTCAACAAAACAAGATCAGTTTATAGAATGTAAGGATAGACTTGCAATAACGACTGAACGCTTACAAGGTGTTTTGGATTGTGGTCGACCTACAGCAATAGAAATTGGCGTGAGTGCAAAAGCACGAATAGAAGTAGGACGGCGTGTTTTGTGGAATGTTTCAAAGATTCAAAGGTACCTTGATGGCATTTCAACGGAGTAGAAAGGAAGTGTAAAAATTGAAAAAGATCTTCATAGCAACTGTTGATTGTAGCATTAGCCAGGCAATCAAGTATGCGCTTGCCGGGCATGCAATTATAGTTCCAGAGGAAAAAGATGGAAAGCCAAGCTTTGAACTAATCAATTTTACAAGAAAAGAGGCTAGAGAGTTTTTTAATGAAATATCGGATGCGACTAATGGGAAAGCAGAACTTGTAATAAGGTGAGTAAATGAAAATCAATTGGAAAGATGTGGACAAATATGAAAACACTTATAAATTGGTTGAGAATTACAATGTATATGGCTTTGTATTTGATTGCATGGACGATATGGAACAGGCAAGTAAGCAATTTAGAAATTTATATGCTCGTATGATTTATAGTGTTCAGAAAAATGAGAAATACAAAGGGGTTGCATTTGTGCTGGGATTAAGTTGTCACGATGGAAAGAATTGTTGCAAGGTTCAGCAAAAAAACGGCTCAAGGGGTCGACCAAGACAACGAGTAATTGGAAAAAGTACAAAAAAACATATTCATGGATATATTTCATTGAATGTGGAAGCGCAAGGACTATATAGTCTTGTAAAAAAAATAGTTGATAAGGAAAATATACGTCAGCAAAAAAAGGGACTAAAGCAAGGGAGATATTGGAGAAATAGTAATAAGGAAAATCATAATTTTTGTTGTATGCCTGTTGCGTATGTCAGAAGCCAAAGCGAACCAAATTTTTATTATGAATATGGTGATATAAGTCCCTTTGAAAATGATTGAATTTTACTTAGAAAAGTTATAACAAAAAAATACAAAAAGTCTAGTAAATTCAATGGTTTGATGATGATAAAAAGTGTTCAGAGACTATATGTAATAATTATATAACTAATATCTAGTGATTATATAGCACAGATAAGGAGTTGATTAAATTGAAGAATTACCATAACCGATTAAGGTATCTTCAAAATGAGGTGTCAAAAAGAGTTCCACAACTTCAAATTTTAGATTTTAGAAATGGGAAGTATTACAAATCAAACACAGATATTGAGGTTGATATTGAAAATATTCAGAGTGGAATTTTAATAATTGATGATATTCCTTGTGATGAAGATTTAGCAGTTTCATCTGCCCCGCCTGAATCATTGAAAGGAAGTGATATAGATTGAGAGTAACGGATAATCAACTAATTTCAGCGCTTTTATTTTCTGCAACAATCAAGCAGGCAAGTGCTGAAGTTGGATTGAGTGAACAATCGGTTTATAGCAGACTGCGAAAGCCAGATTTTAGAGAAAAGTTACAAGTTGCAAGAGATAACCAGTTTCAAGTTATTTCAAATAAACTAGAGGACGCTAATTTTAAGGCACTTGATACACTTATCAATATTCTTGATGATAAAGAAGTTAGTGCAGGAATTAGGGTTCGAGCAAGTCAAACCCTGCTTGATTTATCACTGAAAAATCGAGAGCAGGCGGACATTATAAGCCGAATACAGAACCTTGAAGAAATGCTGAAAAGTCAAGAATAGTAAAGTAAACTTTATGCTTTTATTTTAATTTTGAAGAAAGGAGTATGCACATGGAAAGATCAGCCGTAGACGTTTTGCGCCAAGCAAAAAGAAGTTGTAGAGTTTGGCGAGTTGCAACGATCATTACTTTAACAATTTCAGTTTTAGAACTTGTAGTTATTTTATTTTAATCAAAGAAAGGATGAAAATTATGGAAAATCAGAAGAACATATCAAACAGTATCAATGGAATTATAAAGAGACACAAAGATATTCAGAAACTACACCAACAGATAGAGGACAAGAAAAAGGAAGTCAATTCCGATTATAGCGTGAGAACCTATACTCGTGAAGCACGACAGGAAGAACTTGATAATCTAGTTGCAGAGTGTGAAGCAAAAGAAGCAACTCTCCGCAGAGAGATGGCAGATTCTATCCGAGATATAGCTGGTACTGTATGCAGTGCTTTTGAACCAAGTTCAGAGCTTGCACAGCAGATTGATTTTTTATCAACTATGGCAAGAGGTGGAATGCTGAGCAATAACATGATTTCCAACGTTGCTGAAAAATACAGGGGTTCAGAAACCAGCCTGTTATATCTTAGACAGAAGTTAAACGAAGCTGGAGTAAAGTCCACACCGATTGATTCAATGCTTTTTAGTGGAAGCGAAGTTGACATAAACGGAAACGCTCACTTTGTGCCACCTGTAGGATATTTTGAGACGCTGGCAAATGAGGTTGAAAGCGGTTCAGTTAGCGACACAATGTTATTCTATAACCTTGATAATATATCAAGCAAGAGTGGCGCAGAAAGTGATCTGCTTGCTGAGTATCATTCAGAGAGAGCGAAAAGGCTTGAAGAAATGAGCACAGCTACGCCATCACTTATATAGTTGATTTTCTCACAACTAACAATGAAATTTAACGCTGTTTTGCATTTTATAGGTGTTGTGCATATATTTGTATGTCTTGCTTATAATTTGCAAAATAGCGTTAAAAAATCAAAGATAGTAAATATAGGATAGGACAAAAAGTACATAGGGGATATTATCAAAGCAAATTTGAGTAGAAACATGTAAAAAATATGTAATTGTGATATAAGTCGGCATGTAATGTGCTGAAAATCGTTGATTTATAAGGAAAATCTGAAAATATTAGCACTTACTATCAATTATAATAAACATTTTTATTGTATTTATGTCACACATATATTATAATTAAAGTGTGACATAAATAGAAAGGAAGTGAAGTTGAGGTGTCACAAAATAGAAAAGTTGGTAGACCTAAAGCAGACCGACCAAAAGATATACGCTTTAGTATTCGTCTTGATGATGAATTATCAAAACAATTGGAACGGTATTGTGAAGATAATGGAATCAGTAAAGGTGAGGCGATTAGAAAAGCGTTGAATTTGCTTTTAGGTAAATAAAAAGGTTAGCCACCCCCGACCAAAGCGATGACTAACCCAAATACATATAGTACGAATGTCCGTACTGTGAAATATTCTATCATAGTATCGGCATTCTAGCAATTAGAAAGGATGGCAATATTATGGCAGAAAAGAGAAAAGACAGCAAGGGCAGGAATCTGTTAAAAGGTGAGGGACAGAGATCAAATGGACGTTATTATTTTCAGTACAAGGACACTTTAGGACATGCAAAAGTTGTATATGACTGGGATTTATCAGAACTGAGAAAAAAGGAAAAGCAGATAATAAGAGATTTGGAAGATGGTATAAATGGAACAGCCTCAAAGATGACATTAAACCAGTTATTTGATCTGTATATAAGCCTAAAGGATAGCGGAAGTTTAAAGAAAACATCAAAGAACAATTATATAGGTATGTGGAATTGTAACTTGCGTGATTCTGAGCTGGGAAATGCTGAGATAAAAAATATAAAGACCTCACACATTATGAAATTTTACAAAGAGTTGAAAGACAAGGGGTTATCAAACAGTACAATAAAGTTTTTTCATACGATCCTTGTTTCTTGCTTTAATTTAGCATTAGATGACGATATGATTCGTAAAAATCCAGTGAAAAAAGAGTGTATAAAGCCATATAAAGGCGGTGCAAAGGTTAAGGAAGCATTGACACGTGAGGAACAGAGAATATTGTTAGACTTTATGGAGAATAGCAATATTTATAATTCGTATGTGCCTATGATAAAGTATATGATAGGCACAGCATGCCGAATTGGTGAGGTTATAGGTATTACATGGGATGATGTTGATATGAAGAATAAAAAGATATTTATAGATCATCAGCTTATTTACAAAAAAGCTCCAGATGGTAAAACTAAATTTATGATAACAGATACTAAATCAGAATCAGGACATAGAGAAATTCCGATGACAAATGATATATATAATGCTTTGGCAGATCAGAGACAATATAAAATGTTCATGGGAACACCAAGGGATTATACAGTTGATGGTTATAGCAAATTTATATTTACAACAAAAAGCGGAAAGCCTATTGCTCCGAACGGTTTTAACAATGCAATGAAAAACGTTGTTGAAGCATATAATAAGCGTGAGACAATGATGGCTGAATCGGACAATAGACAGCCAGTATTATTACCACATATATCAGCGCATACATTCAGACATACAGGCTGTACAAGAATGGCAGAAGCTGGAATTGATATAAAGGTATTACAAAGAATTATGGGGCATAGTGATATATCAATTACAATGGACGTATATAACCATGTTAATGATGACAGAATACAGAATGAGCTTGAAAAGCTGGAGAGCATGATGGCAGTATAATAGTTATATGAAGTTGCTACAAAGTAAAATGAGGGGGAATGGGTAAATACATTCTCCCTTGAATTATGTAATAGTGTTTAAAAATATGTAAATCGTATGTAAATAAGCCAAAAACAATATTCTATGTGCTTGAAAAGTCAAGTATTCACACATTTTTCACAAAAAGTTAGCACTCACCTCTTGACAGTGCTAACAACTGGGTGTATAACATAGTCAAAGATAAGGAAAGGGATTAGAAAGAAGAGAAAGAATCCCGAAAGTTTATCTTGATAATTATTTTGAAAGTAACAGTAAACAAAAAGTCTAAGTGCCTTGGGGTTTCATAAGAAACCACAATTTCCGACACTTGTTTGAGATTGAAAGGAGAAATGACTTATGTTACCTAGTATTTTTGGAGAAGATTTATTTGATGATTGGATGAATGACTATTTCCCATTTGGAAGGGATTTTGACAAGGAGTTTAGTAAAGCGTTAGCACCTACCGAGCGTGCGCTGTATGGTAAGCATGCAAAGAACATGATGAAGACCGATGTCCGTGAGACAGATGATTCATATGAAGTAGATATGGATCTCCCAGGATTCAAGAAAGATGAAGTAAAGGTTCAGCTTGCTGATGGTTACCTGACAATTGAGGCTGCAAAGGGTCTGGATAAGGATGAGAAGGACAAGAAGAGCGGCAAATATATCAGACGTGAGCGTTATGCCGGCAGCATGAGCAGAAGTTTCTATGTCGGTGAAGGAGTTACTCAGGAAGACATTCATGCAAAGTATGAACATGGCGTACTGAAACTGTCGATTCCTAAGAAGGAAGAGCAGAAGAAAGTAGAGAAGAGTAATTACATCGCAATCGAATAATGTAAGAAATGCGAGATTACTTAATAACAGATGACTAATATTCGTAGAGCCCTCCGTGTATCTGCAAGGTGCAGGTATGCGGGGGGCTCTTTTGCTTGTCTGTTCCAGGGACAATCCTCATGACAAAAGAAACGTCCCCATTAAAGTATCAGCCATGAAAATAATATGACAGCCAAAGGCATGGTTATGATACAGAACAAAGTAGTAAATACATTTAAAAGACTGGAGTATGTTGCATCTTTGTTATATACCTGAACCATCTGGGTGATTGTTGAAGCTGATGGCGTGATGGAGGCAAGGTATACTATGAGTAGTAAGGTTCTTCCGTCTGGAATAAATTCGTATACATGACTTACACACATTATAAGCAGCAAAATAGTAGGCCAGATAACGAGTCTGATGGCAGAGAAAAGGTATAGTTTTGCATTCTTCAGGCTGGCCAGAATCGGCGAATCAGCCATCAGCATACCAGTTACTATCATGCTTAGAGGTGCAAGCATATTCCCGATGTCATTTATCGGTGCAAGGATGACGGCTGGCAGTTTTATCTTGCAGAAAAATAGCAGGAGACCTGCTATTATGGCTAATACATTTATATTGGATATTATCTTTTTCCATTCCAGGTGTGGCTTTTCGGAGAGCATTGTGCTGCAGTGTGTCCAGAGAAATATCAGTTGTACAGACATAAATGCGCATGAATACAGTACATAGTCGGAACCCAGAATAGCACTTACAAGTGGGATAATCATATTTCCCGAGTTGGAATACATGACGGTTGCACATTCAACTGGGGTCCAGTGCCAAAATTTCCTTCCGATATTTATAAAAATCAACAGCAGAACATGTATAATGACCGCAATGACAGCGGAAAATAACAGTCCCTGCAGTTTTTCTTTTGTAAAATCGATCTCAAATGAACCGATTATGGCGCAGGGCATCACCAGGTATACCACGATGATAGATAATATCCGGCTGTCAGATGATTTTAAGATATTTTTGTTGACAAGAATAAAACCAAGCAGGATCATAATAAAAAAGTTAATAAGCTTTCCGAGCAAAATTATACTTATCTGCATAGCGATTACCTCTTTTCGTTTCTGTATTATAATACTATTCCTCTAAAAAAACATCCCTGAATGCTGACTTGTCAAAAATGAATGAATGCGATAAAATATGTGCAATTTGTAGAGAACTTGTAAATAGCATCCAAAATAAGGAGAGATGACATACTATGAATTCGCGTAAAAACCATAACAAAAAGCTTATGTTGCCGGTTCTCATTTTTCTGGTTGGCTGTCTGGTTTTGACAGTAGTTTTATATCATTCATATAGATCAAATTATAAACAGGTACGGAATGTCACAGCGCTTAATGCCACAACATATGCAGAACGACTACAGAATGACATGAACCGTGGAGTTGCAATTACAGATACACTTGAAGAGATAGCAATCAGCGAAAATGGGAAAATTGACAATTTTCAAAAAGTTGCTCGGGATCTGATGGCAGATTTTATTCAGAGCATACAGATTGCGCCTGACGGTGTTGTCACAGATATATATCCGGAGGCAGGGAATGAAGCTGGAAAGATAGATTTGATGCATGATGAAAGTCGTGGAGAGATATGCCGCTATGGAAGAGATAAAAATATAGTCACGATGCAGGGTCCTTTTGATTTAAAACAGGGGGGGCAGGGCATTGCGATTAGAAATCCTGTATATCTGGAGGGGGCAGATGGCTCTCCAGTATTTTGGGGATTTACCATAGTAATTATACGTGTTCCGGAGATATTTACAGAATCAATTCAGGCACTCACAAAATTCGGTTATGATTACTCCCTGACAAAGACAGTTTCCCCTTTGTCTGATGATACAGAGATAGTATCATCATCCGGCAATATTATGAAGAATCCGATTACATTTGAGTTTGAATTTTGCGGCAGTCTATTTGATTTTGAGATAATGCCTGCTGATGGCTGGAGTCATGGGTGGAATGTATTTCCGCAGCTGTTTTTGGGAATATGTGTTATTTTGCTCTTAACTGGATTAACGGTGGTCATCCTTGTGATTGAGAGACATCGAGATACATTAAAAAAAATGGCGATAACAGATCCGCTGACCGGACTCTTGAATCGTAAGGGGTTTGACGAACAGCTCAAAAAGGTTATGCAGGGCGATCTTCATATTCATTGCGTGGGTATACAGATGGATATTGATGATTTTAAATTTATAAATGATATGTATGGTCATGTAGTTGGAGATGCCGCACTGAAAAGTCTTGCACAGGACATGCAGAGCTATTTCAATGATAATTCTATTATTTGCAGAAATGGCGGTGATGAGTTCTCCGCCATTCTGGTTGACACAACAGAGGAAGAGGCAAGAAAGAAAATAGAACAATTTACTCTTCAGCCACGGCATATAACATATAATGGTGGGGAGCATCCATTTTACATTTCTCTTGGGTATGCAGAATATCCAAAAGATTGTGAAGATGTTTCGGAGCTTATCAGATGCGCGGATATGGCACTTTACGCGGTAAAACTTCATGGAAAGAATAATTGCAGTCCTTATCGAGGAGCTTATAAGATGCAGCACAGAAGCCAGCTTGGATTTGCACTTCAGGATGTATCAAAGAATCTTCCGGGAGCTTTCCTTATATATATAGCTGATCCTGAAAATGATAATATTTTATTTGCAAATCGTGAACTGATAGAATTTGCTGGCTGCAGGGATTTTGATGATTTTCTTGATTACACAGATCATAGATTCAGAAACCTGGTCCATCCAGACGAACGGGATTCTGTTGAGACCAGCATCTGGAAACAGATTGATGCAAAGACCAGTGGAAATAATGACTATGTAAGGTTCCATTTTGCAAAAAAAGATGGAACATATCTTCCTGTTCTTGATCACGGAAGAATAGTGGAAAACCGTTATTATGGAAATGTATTCTACGTTTTGATCATGGACTGCGCTCTGGTTGAATCTTATTATGATAACAAAACAGGTCTGGAAACTGTGCCAGAATAGCGGATTGGCTATTACAGGAATAGGACACAAAATCTTCACAAAAGAATTAGCACTCACCTATTGACAATGCTAACAACTAGGTGTATAACATAGTCAAAGATAAGGAAAGGGATAAGAAAGAAGAGAAAGAATCCCGAAAGTTTATCTTGACAATTATTTTGAAAGTAACAGTAAACAAAAAGTCTAAGTGCCTTGGGGTTTCATAAGAAACCACAATTTCCGACACTTGTTTGAGATTGAAAGGAGAAATGACTTATGTTACCTAGTATTTTTGGAGAAGATTTATTTGATGATTGGATGAATGACTATTTCCCATTTGGAAGGGATTTTGACAAGGAGTTCAGTAAAGCGTTAGCACCTACCGAGCGTGCTCTGTATGGCAAGCATGCAAAGAACATGATGAAGACCGATGTCCGTGAGACAGACGATTCATACGAAGTAGATATGGATCTCCCAGGATTCAAGAAAGATGAAGTAAAGGTTCAGCTTGCTGATGGTTACCTGACAATTGAGGCTGCAAAGGGTCTGGATAAGGACGAAAAGGACAAGAAGAGCGGCAAGTATATCAGGCGTGAGCGTTATGCCGGCAGCATGAGCAGAAGCTTCTATGTCGGTGAGGGAGTTACCCAGGAAGACATTCATGCAAAGTATGAACATGGCGTACTGAAACTGTCGATTCCTAAGAAGGAAGAGCAGAAGAAAGTAGAGAAGAGTAATTATATCGCAATCGAATAATGTAAGAAATGTGTAATTACTTAATAACAGATGACTAATATTCGTAGAGCCCTCCGTGTATCTGCAAGGTGCAGGTATGCGGGGGGCTTTTTTGCGTTTTGCAATTAGATGTAAATGAGCATTGTTCCAGTGAAAGTGGAAAAATATTATGACTATTTTGGCTGGAATATTGTAAATGTTGGTAAACTTTTTCATTGATATTTACACAGAATATCTCTAAAAATGTTGAAATGGCATTTGATTTATTTGATAATAGTGATTGAGGCTGTTGAGGGAGGACAAGCGGTGAAACGTTATTTAATAAAGGGGGATTTATATGTTCGATTTTCAGCAAATGTATAGAGAAAAGCTGCGTACACCGGAGGCTGCGGTGGAGTGTGTCAAGGATGGAGACTGGGTCGATTACACATCGTCCCTTGGAAAACCTGTGCTACTTGACAGAGCACTGGCAAAGCGGAGAGATGAGCTGCACGATGTGAAGATCAGGGGCAATCTGATGGCTGGGCCTATAGAGGTTGCAGAGTGCGATGACAGTCAGGAGCATTTTGTGTATCATAGCTGGCACTGTTCGCAGTACGAGAGAAAGCTGTGCGATGAGGGCAAATGCTATTATATACCGATGGTGTTCCACAACAATGCGGCTTATTATGAGTATTTCCTCCATGTGAATGTGGTCATGGTGTCGGTGGGACCTATGGACAAGCATGGCTATTTTAACTTCTCGGTGAATACCGGTGTAGCTGCCCCTATTGCCAGGAAGGCGGACATCGTGATAGTTGAGGTGAATGAGCACATGCCTAAGATACGCGGTGGATATGACGAGTGTATTCACATATCGGATGTGGATATGATCGTAGAGGGGGAGCACGAGCCATTTGCTGATGTGAAAACACAGGCACCGCGGGAGGTTGACCGGAAGATAGCGGAGCTGCTCATTCCATACATAGTAGATGGTTCAACACTGCAGCTCGGTATCGGGGGAATGCCAAATGCGGTGGGTGAGATGCTGGCTCAGTCGGATCTCAAGGATCTTGCCATGCACACGGAGCTCTGCTCGGATGCATATCTAGCCCTGTACAAGGCGGGCAAGCTGACAAATAAATACAAGAACATAGACCGAGGAAAAGGCGTATTTGGCTGTGCCATCGGTTCAAATGAGCTGTATGAGTGGCTGGACGACAATCCGGGAATCGCCGCATATCCACTTGAGTATGTGAACAGGCCATATGTCATATCGCAGATAGACAACATGGTGTCCATAAACAGCTGTGTGGCTGTGGATCTGTACGGACAGGTTGCGGCAGAGAGCAGTGGTTCACGCCAGATCAGCGGAACCGGCGGACAGCTCGATTTCCTGATCGGAGCCTCGGGCTCCCGTGGCGGCAAGGCGTTTATTTGCATGAGTTCCACACACACCGACAGGAATGGGGTGAAGCATTCCAGGGTAAAACCGCAGTTCAACGGAGATATCATCACCTCGCCGAGAAGTCAGGTGTACTTTCTTGCGACAGAGTACGGTGTGATAAACCTTGAAGGACGATCCACATGGGAGAGAGCGGAGGCTCTGATATCCATAGCCCATCCTGATTTCCGGGACATGCTGATAAAGGAGGCACAGGAGAGAAAGATCTGGCGGAGGTCGAATAAGAGATGAGAAGATCATGGCATTATAAAAGTGGGGCTGCGAATGAAAGGAAAATCTAAAAAACAAAAAAGTAGAAATACGAAAAAGCAGAAATATATAAAATTGGCAATTACTCTGAGCATAGTTATTGTCATAATATTGTTCTGCAATTTTCAGAACAAACACCTTGAAACCACACATTATACATATGCGGCAGAGCAGCTTGACGCAGATCTTGAGGGATATCGCATAGTCCAGATATCGGATCTGCACAATGCAAAGTTTGGCAAGAATAACCAGAAACTGGTGGGCAGGATAAGAGAATGTGAACCTGATATGATCGTCCTGACCGGAGATCTTGTGGACTCAAATCACACAAATGTAGACCGCGCAGTCCAATTTGTGGATGAGATCGTGAAAATATGTCCGGTATACTATGTCACAGGCAATCATGAATATTGGCTTGAGAAATCTGAATATGACGAGCTTATGGATGGGCTTATAGGTGCCGGGGTGGTTATTCTGGATGATCAGGTTGTGGAGATATCCATGGGTGATGCAAAGTTTAGGCTGGTTGGGCTGGACGATAAAAGTCTTGCGGATGGAACACTGGAGGCGTTGCTTAGTGACGAAAGTATTAGGAATGATCAAGCTGAACAGAAGGAAGAGACCGCTGATAATGAAGACTCTGGGGAAAAAGAGCTCACGGTCGTTCTTGCACATGAGCCACAATACCTTGTCAGGTATGCCGACACCGGTGTTGATCTCGTGCTTTCCGGACATGCCCATGGCGGACAGTTCAGACTGCCGTTTGTCGGAGGGATAGTGGCTCCGGATCAGGGATTTCTTCCAGAATATACAGCAGGTGAATACTATATGGACGGCACAGAGATGATAGTCAGCCGAGGCCTTGGCAACAGCGTGATACCTGCGAGGTTGTTTAACTATCCGGAGATCGTGTGCGTGGAGCTGGTGGGGAAGCATTAGTTATTGTGAGAAAGTTAATGTAGATAAGAAAATGATGTACATAAAAGATCGTGGGAAGATTTTGAGTAGGGATCTTCTCACGATCTTTTAATATATTAGGATTTACTTTTCTCAGCCTTCTAGCTATCGCAGCCTTTCATCCACCTCAACCTTGAAAGGAAGCTTGTTCAGAATGTCATGTTCAAGATCAATTCCCGGGTACACTTCTATGAGTTTGAGTCCCTTTTCAGTAAGCTCAAATACGCATCGTTCTGTGACGTATATAACCCTCTGCCTGTTTGCCAGCGCACGTTTTCCTGAGAAACTGATGCTTCTGACATCGTTTACGAACTTAGGAATGCTTCCCTCGTTTTTGATGGTCACGATGCCGTCATTGTCCTCCACGGCAAGCCCCTTCGTATCAAATGTGAGACAGAACACAACGGTTGCTGTCTTGGCGGTGATATTTGCAAATCCGCCTACACCGGCAAATGCGCCAGGACCCTTGTGGGCATTTACATTCCCGAACCTGTCAACCTCGATCCCGCCCATGAAACAGATATCAAGACCGCCATTGTTGTAGAGATCAAACTGGTTTGCCATGTCATAGATGGAGTCCGCGCCAATGACAGCGCCGAACACCTTGCCCGATGCAGGAAATCCGCCTACACCTCCGGATTCTACGGTCAGGGTTATCTTGTCCAGAATACCGTTCTCTCTGGCATACTTGGATACAGTCTCCGGAATTCCAACACCTATGTTGACTATATCGTCCGGTTTTAATTCCAGAGCGGCCCTTCTTCCAATGATCTCTGCGCTTGTATTGACGACATTCTTTGTCTTGGTACGACCGGAAAGCATCTCAGCCCAGTCCTGCCACTGTGAATATGGAATCTCAAAACTTCCTGTCAGGGATTCGTATGATGCGTGTCTTGGCTCCGGCGGTATCTCAACGATAGCGTCAACCAGACATCCCGGAATAATGGTATTGTGAGGTCTTGATGGCCTTGCCACAAGTCTGTCAACCTGCACGATGACCTTTCCGCCATTTGCCTTTACAGCCTGACAGATGGACAGCGCATCTCCTGCGGTAAACAGATCCTCAAATGAGATGTTGCCCTTGCGGTCGGCAGCAGTTCCCTTGATGATAGCCACGTTGATAAGCGGCAGCTTGTAGTAGAGGAATTCCTCACCATCCAGCTCGACGTATTTAACAAGTGAGTCATCCTTTGATATGTTGTTGATTCCCGGTCCCTCAAGTCTAGGATCGACAAATATATCGAGACCGACCTTGGAGAGTGCTCCCGGAAGTCCGCCGGCCTGTGCACGAATTGCGTGTGAGATACAGCCGAGTGGGAGATTGTATGCCTCAAATCTGTCCTCAAGGACAAGCTTCTTGGTGCTGTACATGGCTCCGAAATGTCCACAGATGATCTTGTCAACTGCGCCGTCTCTTATGTATCCCTCTGCCGCCTTGTTCTCATCCCACGCGCCAAAGCCCGCGCTTGATATAGCGGTGAGGTGCTTCGGCGAACCTGTCCTCTGGTATCTTTTATATAATGCCTCGTGAAGCTCGATTGGAATATCTATGCCGAGAAATGAGTTGAGTGCGATCACATCTCCGTCATTTATAAGATCCATTGCCTCGTCGGCTGTCATTATCTGGTACATTTGTTCTATCCTTTCGTTTATATAAAAATCAATCAAAATCTGCTATGAATTTATTAGCAGGTTACAATATGATAACATTCTTTGTAAGAGTTCTGTATCCTTGTTCTGACATAAATCAACAAGGGCAAAGAGCTCAGGATTCTTGTTTTTGTCAATTACGATTTGTGTCGCGGCCGGAGAATCCGAAAGACCGGTCAAATATTCAACAGATGTGTTAAAACATTGAGCAATAATTTCCAGCGTTTGCTGAGATGGGACTCTCTCTCCGTACTCATATCTGCAATATCCTATTTTGGAAAGATTGAGTCTCCTGGATGCTTCAGCCATAGTAATTCCCATATTTTCTCTCACAAATTTTAATCGTTCTGGAATTAATTTAGCAGACATTATTATTCCTCCTAGACTAAATATTGACAGTAACCATTGGATAATATAAAATAGATATATCCAATGGTTACTATACAACAAATAATAGCCTTATTCAACATTTAATATAGAATAGAGGGAGATATATAATATGCGAAATGAGGACAAGTTAATAAAAGTAGCACATTATAACACTAAACTCAATTCAGTATTAGGTTTTGATTATAGTGCTTTTACAATTTATAGATCTAAGGGATTGTTGACACATCTTATTAAAAGAAAGCATTTTGTTGCTGCAAAATACATTGATCGTTTAGATGATATAATTAGTCATCCAGACTATGCAGGATGTTATAATGGAAATATAGAGTTGGTTAAATGTTATAATGACAATATTTTTGTTTCAATCAAATTAGATGAAAAGGAATCAAAATATTATATTGCTACAGTATTTGATGTAAAAAAAGGAAAAATAGATTCATATGTAAAGTCAGGCAGATTGGTGCCGATATGTAGTAATATATTTGGTTAGATAAGATATCTTGACTTTATCGGTAAGCAATGGTATCATCATTGTATACATTTGACAAGCAGGAAAGGCACCCTGCGCTCCCTCGGGAACCTGATATGATGGATACGCCGCCCATCCAAATGTAAACATTAAATACTTAAAAATGTCAGATAAATATGAGCAATGATTTGGAGCTTATATCTATCTGACATTTTTAATTTGCGTCAGCAACGAGCTAAAGCGTGCTGCTCCTTGTTCCCTAATTAGGATATTTGATCAGATCGTACATCTTACCATAAGCGCCCATATAGCGCACGCCCTCAAGCTCCATGCCGAGATGCATGTATTTGTCGCACTTCGACTTGGCATCAGTCTCAAGGATGACTGGAACGTGCAACCTGTTTCCCTCAGAGAAGGCCATGTCAAGAACTTTCCTCATGTATCCCTGTCCCTGGTATTGTTCGCGGACGCAGACCATGCCGACGAATATAAAATCTTTCTTCTCTTTCTTCATTCGATCCTGAAGGGATTTTCCTCCCTTGGACAGAGCTTTTCCCATGCGGATCATTTCTTTAAGGCTCATATTGCGAAACAGAGCTTTGAGGATAGCCATGCCAGCTTTGAGATTCATTTTTTGTCCCGGCAGGGTATAGGCGATATACCCCTCGCCGCGTTCGCTAGTCGCGTAGAGCATTTGTCCCTCAAATGCCATACGAACGTAGCCGGCTATGTAATTTGCCACTGCCTCTTTGCTGCTGTAGAACACGCCCATACCTGTTTCTTGCCCGTAGTCGTAATATCCAAACGCATGGCCGATATCCTCGGCTGCCTGTTCATCCCATTTTGTTATCTTCATAGCATTTTCTCCGTTCAATAATTGTGTTGTAATTTCTAATTCCACCCATACGGTTAGATACATCTAACCGTAATCATATTATCATATATAGAGTGAAAATGAAACTATGATCTCATTCAGGATGACATGATAGAAATATATGAAGATGTGAAGGATGCCGATGTCATAGTGTTTGCATATGAAACATCACTACTAAAACAATACATTTGTATTGAATTGGCATAAATTAAATATTATAATTTATAAAGAAGCGGTGAAGTTGCATATTATTAATACTAGGAGGTGCATGAGAATGGCAAGCACAATACAGGTAAGGGTAGACAATGATCTTAAGTCAAAATCAGATAAATTATTTCATGATCTTGGAACAGATACTACGACAGCTATAAGAATTTTTCTTACCCAGGCAGTTGCAAATAATGGATTTCCATTTGAGATAAAAAGGGTTGTTACAGATCCATATGTGGCAATGACAGAGGAACAGATGATAGACAAACTGGCGAAGTCAAGACAACATGCTGAAAAAGGTGAATGTCGTGATGCTGATGTTGTGATAGATGATATGAGGAAGAAGTATGACTTATGAGGTGGTTTTGACAAAAGATGCAGAGAATGATTTGGATAATTTTATTCAATATCTCTTATTTGAAAAACATAGTAAACAGGCTGCAGCAAATGTTCTTCAGGACTTTGAGAATACGAAAAGAAGTTTGGAAAAAATTGCTTCAAGTTTGAAACTATGTGATAATCTGTGCTTGAGAAAGCTGGGATATAGAAGAATTAATTTTGAAAGACATAGATATTTTATGTTATATCGAATAGAAGGAGAACGTATTATAGTAGATGATATATTTCACGAATTACAGGATTTTGAGGGGAAAATGATATAGAACAATCCGTAGCGCAATTAACATTAAAGAGTGGGAAGCAATACAATACGCTTCCCACATATTTTTCTTATATGAGTAAGTGTATGATAGTGTATTTCTATTTGAGATAAAAGTATTGCTGTTGTGCGGACATATGCTTATAATTAAGGATAGATGGAAACACTACTTATGAAAGGAGATGCTTTATATGGCTACAAAATCTGCAAATTTATATGCAAGGATTGAACCAGATGTCAAAGAAAAAGCAGAAAGTATTTTGGCTACACTGGGTATCCCTGCTTCTAGTGCTATAAATATGTTTTATAAACAGATTATCTTACAGAGAGGACTTCCATTTGAAGTAAAAATACCATATGACAGACCTGTTGACATCAGCACATTATCAGAGACAGAGTTCAACGAAGAATTGGAGAAGGGGTATGCGGATATGCAGGCTGGACGGATGAAAAATGCTAAAAAGGTCTTTACTGACATTCGTAAGGATTATGGAATATGATATATGAATTAGAGATATCCGAGCAGGCTGACAATGATCTGAGAGGAATTTTTGAATATATTGCCTTTGAATTACAATCTTCTCAAAACGCAAGCGGACAGCTTGACCGTCTGGAAGAGTAGATATTAAGTCTGGATACGATGCCGGAGCGTTATCGAAGATACGAGAAAGAACCGTGGAAAAGCCGTGGACTTCGTGTATTACTAGTAGATAATTATGTGGTATTTTATATTCCTGATAGCGATAAAAAGGTTGTAACCATTCTTAGAGTAATGTATGCAGGACGTGACACAGACAATCAGTTAAATCTATACACAAAGCAATAGGGTAAAGCAAATGCTACAGCAGCATAAAACTGCTGTGGCATTTTGTGTATATAAAACCATGTAATTTTAACTCAAAAGCGTTATATAAATTCCCGTAAGTATCGCAGTCGTTATAACTCCGTAGATATTTGCGCCCAGGGCGTAGTCGAGAATAAATGCTGAAGGGTCAGCCTTGGATGCCGCCTTCTGGGCGACCTTTGCGGTAGAAGGTACGCATGACACTCCGGCAATACCGACAGTAGGGTTGAAGTTTCCACGTTTGAAGAGGTATACGATGTAGCCTCCGACTATTCCGCCGATACCTGAGAGGAGCAGCGCGAGCATTCCAAGGATCAGGAGCTTGAGCACCTGTTCATTCAGGAACCAGCTTTTGTTTGGATGTGATCTTGCTTTTTCTCTGTTCCCTGACGATGGCTTTGCCTCTTATGCTCTTCGGTATGAGCAGCTTGAGTGATGCAAATAAAACCATAGGTCCGTCCGCACCGCCGATGATGGAGACTGCGGCTGAAGAACCGGCATCGAGGCCCATTGCCCTGGCGATAGGGTATGTAAGTATGGTGCCCGCCTCTGAGTCCGTTGCTGAATGTGAGTGTGTATATCGGCTGCAGAAAATCTATCTGCATATATTTCATCAGGTCATCGATGGATGAAAGCGGGGGATTGATGATCAGATTTCCTGTCTGGTTATTTTCAAGGAACAGGACACCGGCACAGTCAAGAAGCTCTTCGAAGCCTTTGGCATTTTGTCTTCTCCTGGTAAGCTGTTCGCCGGTCCTTACATTGTATACTATATTTGCTTCTATGATCCGATTTGCATCGGGGGTCTTTATGTCCCCGCTTTCAAGGGATGACTCGGCATGGCTGTCAGCTCCTTTTTGCTAATAACACCCACAATATATCCAATTGAGAAAATGGTGTCAATGAACCGCGGGGGAATTGGGGGTATCTGAACCATATCTTTGCCGAGGGGCAGTACGCTTTCCCGGTTAATATGCGAGTACCTAATCTTCACAAAATCTTCACAAAATAATTAGCACTCACCTCTTGACATTGCTAGCATAGAGGACTATAACATAGTCAAAGATAAGAAAAGGATAGCACAACCGGTGGTGCAGATGACCGTTCGGCATATGCACTGCAGATTTCTGTTATATAACATTTTAGGAAAACAGAAAGGAAGTGTTCAAAATGGATAAGAACCCAAAGCATCCATTGAAGAAAAAGAAAGTAGTTCAGAAGGTATATGCGACAGCAAATCATAACGCTGCAGCAGCTGAAGAACCGGCTACACCAAAGTCAAAAAAGCATAAATAGTATATGAGACAAAGGTCCCCTGTATCTGCATCAGGCAGGTATGGGGGACTTTTTTGTCGTGGGAACAGCAATATATAAATTTAATTTCTGAATATGGGGTTACTGATGTATAATATATATAACAAATATTTATGGGATACATTGTCGGACTTGACAGACTGATATATTTTCGAACTAAAATATATTGAGTGTTGATGGGATAATAGATTTGGGACACATGGGGAATATGAAAAATATGGAGAATGCGGAAGGAACGGAAACAACAGATAAGGTCAGAAAAACGGGTAAGCTGGATGAGAAGCTTTTGCCGCCGGACAAGCTTGTACTGCCTAAGGCCTCTACGCCCCAAAATCAGAACAAGCTTAATATGAAGATACTTCTGGTGGAAATTCTCATTGTGGCAGTGATCGCTGTGATCGTGATAGTTATGGCAGTAAATGGTAAGGGCAGGAATCCTGACATGAAAGGGTATTACTATAGAGGGCGCTGGCATCCAATAGGATTCGCCGGCATAGATCTGTATGGTTTCATTATGCTCATACTTATGTGTATTGGCCTCGGAGTGATGCGGGTAATCCCGGGTACTATAGCGGATTTTTCGACAAGACCGGGGAAAGAGAAACGTGGGGAGCTTGAATCTATCAGGAGAAATAATTATGCAAAGCATTTGTGCAGATTGATCGAGATCGATAAGACGGAAATTTTGGATAATATGAGAGATAGATTCAATCCTGTAGTCCAAATCCTTTTTTCGGAGGCGCAGGCTGAATGTCTGAATAGATCGAGGGCCTGCAATCATCTTATGGTCAGACTGGGGCTTGGCAGTGTGGATATATCTGATCATGTGGTGGTTCAGGAGGCTGGCGGAAAGCGGGAGAGAGAGGTACAGCTCACAGACGTTGCAAATGAGGTGAAGATAAAAACGGCAGTTATCCACGACTTGCCGGTGGTGCTGGATCTCAGCCGTACCGGGGTTATAGGAATAGTAAGTGATGGAAATAAAAAGAGTGCATTTGATATAGCGAGAAATATCATAGGCCAGCTTGAGATAAATGAGACAAATGACAGGATTCAGCTAGCATTTGCCTGTGATCCGGGTGATGGTGAATGGGTAGGATATGATGAGCTTTATCTGGCGGACCGTAAGAATGGAGAAATCTCTTTTGCCGCAGGAGAAGCTGATGTGAAGGGCTTGTTAGACATGCTGGCAAATGAGCTTCAGAAAAGAAATGGTACTCTGGATTATTTTGTGAATAGCGAGAATGTAGGCGGATATAGGCATATAGTTTTGTTTGTTGACGATCCCGGACTTCTGGAGGGGCATTTGATAAATCGGTACATTTTGCCGGGGGAAGAAAATCTGGATTTTACAGTTGTCGTTCTCTCTGATGATGAAGAGAAGTTTATTTTGGAGATGGACTGTGAGATAATACAAAATGATGATTTTGCGGGAATATATAAGCCTGGAACGGAAGAGTGGATAGAGATCAAATTTGACAGGGTGACCGAGGCAAGGCTGTGGAGTCTGGATGAGATTGTAAGAAAGAACAGTGAAAGGATGGTGCAGGATGAGCTACGTAGAATTTAAAGATGTTAAGAAGGTATACAAGACAGGAGAGGTGGAGATCAATGCTCTGCGCGATGTGGATTTTGAGATAGAAAAGGGAGAGTTCTGCGTCATAGTCGGAGCCTCCGGTGCGGGCAAGACTACTATCTTGAATATACTTGGCGGTATGGATACTCTGACAAGCGGCAGCGTGAAGCTGGATGGCAGAGAGATATCAACTCTGAATAAGAGACAGCTCACGGCATACAGAAGGTATGATGTGGGATTCGTGTTCCAGTTCTACAATCTGGTACAGAACCTTACAGCACTTGAGAACGTGGAGCTGGCGGCACAGATCTGTAAGGAACCGCTGGATGCTGCAACGGTTCTGAAGCAGGTGGGACTTGAGGATCGTATGGCGAACTTCCCGGCACAGCTCTCAGGTGGTGAGCAGCAGAGAGTTGCCATAGCAAGGGCGCTTGCAAAGAATCCAAAGCTTCTGCTCTGTGATGAGCCGACCGGAGCTCTGGATTACAACACAGGCAAGGCTGTGTTGAAGCTCCTTCAGGATACATGCAGAAATACGGGAACGACAGTTATAGTCATAACGCACAACCAGGCACTCACAGCCATGGCGGACAGAGTCATCACGGTTAAGAGCGGAACTGTGGAGAAAGTGGTTATGAATGATAACATCAGGAACGTTGAAGATCTGGAATGGTAGGTGGCCTATGAAATCAATGATGAGACGCACGACATTTCGTGAGATAAAAAATACATTTGGAAGATTTGCAGCCATCATGGCGATCATAGCCCTGGGCGTGGGATTCTTCTCGGGTCTCAAGATGACGAAGCCGGACATGATGAATACCATATCGAATTTCCTTGACAAGGGAAATTTCTATGATCTGCATCTTCTGTCAACTCTTGGATATACGGATGATGACGTGGATTCATTTGCCGGGGAGAAGGATGTGCTGTACGCTGAGGGCGGTTATAGTCTGGACGTCCTATACAAGAACCAGGGTGAAAATGACAGGGTGTTGAAGACTATGTCAGTTCCGGAAAACATCAATAAACTGAGTCTTGTGGACGGACGCATGCCGGAAAAGGAAGATGAATGTGTTGTAGATGCCAAGATGGACAGTATAAAGATAGGTGATGTCATAGAGGTGGCAGATGACGATGCAGCAGAAGGTGAGGACAGCAGTGCACAGGATATCCTTAAGGTGAAGAAATTCACCGTTGTCGGAACTGTCAACTCCCCTCTTTATATTAATTTTGAAAGAGGCACCACAACCCTTGGAAATGGTAAGATCGCGGGCTTTGTATATGTCAGCCCTGAAGCATTTGACAGCGAATGCTACACCGATGTATATGTGAAATTTGACAGAAAGTTTGATCTGTATGCCGATGAGTATGAAGACTATATAGACGACAGGAAGGACGAATGGGAGTCAATATGTAAGACCAGTGTACTGGACAGATATAAGGATATCCTCATGGCAAAGGGTATGACGGAGGATATGGTGAAGGACATAACGCTGGATGATGCAGATGGTGTGAACTATTACATACTCGGCAGGGAGACGAATATCGGATATGTCTGCTTTGAGAGCGATTCAGACATAGTGAATGGAGTTGCAAAGGTATTTCCGGTATTCTTCATATTGGTTGCCGTGCTCGTGTGTATGACTACCATGAACAGGATGGTTGAGGAGCAGCGCTCTATGATAGGTATGCTGAAGGCTCTAGGCTATGGCAAGGCGGCGATCATGGGAAAATATATGATCTATTCGGGAACTGCGGCAGTGGTAGGATGTGCAGGAGGATATCTTATAGGCACCTACATATTTCCAGAGGTTATCTGGTATGCATATAATATGATGTATATACATCTTCCGCTTGAGAGAACCACAGACTGGACGCTTGTTATTGGCGTGCTGGCAGCATCCCTTTTGTGTACTGTTGGTACAACCTGGTTTTCATGCAGATACGAGCTTTCAGAGACTGCGGCAAGTCTTATGAGGCCTAAGGCTCCGAAACCGGGCAAGAGGGTGTTCCTTGAGCATATCCCATTTATATGGAAGAGACTGAAATTTCTGAGAAAGGTAAGTGTCAGAAATGTATTCAGATATAAAAAGCGTTTTTTTATGATGATAATAGGAATAAGCGGCTGTACTGCGCTGCTGCTCACAGGCTTTGGAATAAATGATTCCATAAGCGGATTTGCGGACAATCAGTATGGGGAGATACAGGTAGGAGATGGAGTGATAACGCTGAATACAGCGATTGCGGGTGATGAAGAAGATGAGCGCTTCAGTAGTCTGAAAGACCGGCTGGAGGAGGATACCTTCTGCTATGATCTCGTCAGTGAATCTACCTGGGATCTGGTTCATGAAGGTGGTGTAAAGTCCGTGAACATGGTCATCATGGAAGAACCTGAGCATGTTGACAGGTATATGAAGTTTGCGGACAAAGATGGTGAGAAGATAGAATATCCGGGCAAAGGGGAAGCTGTGATCAATACTGCGCTGGCAGAACAGTACGACCTCGAAACGGGCGATGTAATAACGGTCAGAGACAGCGAGATGAAAGAGATAAGAGTCTCCATATCAGGCATATTCAGGAATCATGTATACAACTATGTGTATATATCACCTGAAACATATGAGGATCAGATGGGGGAAGCACCTCAGTACAAATCGGTGTACTTCAATCTTGAGGAAGGCGCAGATTCGCATGAGATATCTGCCGATCTTATGGGTGATGCAGCAACAGCGTCAGTGACTATCAACAAGGATATGAAGAACAGAATATCTAAGATGATGGAGAGTCTGAATTATATAGTAATTGTAGTCATACTCTCGGCTGGTGCACTTGCATTTATCGTTCTCTACAACCTGACAAATATCAATATCACAGAGCGCCTCAGGGAGATTGCAACCATAAAGGTTCTGGGATTTTTCAAAAACGAGACTTCAGCTTATGTGTTCAGGGAGAACAGAGTCCTGACGACATTCGGGATCGCTGTGGGACTTGTGCTTGGAGTGTTTTTACATGCATTTGTCATAGGACAGATCAAGGTGGATATGGTCGCATTTGATACGTATATAGCGCCGATGAGCTATGTGTACAGTATAGTGCTGACATTTGTGTTCAATTTCCTTGTCAACAGAGTTATGTCAGTCAAGCTTGATAAGATAAATATGGCGGAATCGCTTAAGTCGGTGGAATGATCCTTTCATATATGGCATGTAACAAAATAGTTTAGATGTTTATTACGATCCACAGGGCGTACAGTATAGACTGTACGTTCTGTGGATTTTTTTGCTAAAAAGTTGTTTTCACCTCCTATTACTAGCCTTTTGGTTAGTGTACATGGAAAAACACAGCAATTATAATTGTAAATATATTATTGATATCAGAATGTGGCAGCTTAAAACGGCTGGTGCTCATGGTTAGTTTTTTAAGTGAAAGGGAGGAAGAAATTATGAGAAAGAGGGCGATAAGCTGGGCGCTGACGGCCAGTATGGTGCTATCTATGCTGTCCGGATTTATTCCCGGACAAAAAGCATACGCGGCGGACAGCTCGAAGAAAACAGGCAAGACGGTGGTCGAGACGGAGATTGACGAGAGTACATACAAAGCTCTGGGTCTCAGCACCGATATAGACAAAAGCAAAGCTGCGGTGCCGTATGACAAGGATAATATATCTACATTTGCAGAGGTGAATGAGGTATACGTTGCGGCAAACGGCAATTACAGAAACAAGTACACTGTGCGAGACGGATTTGACAGGATTGGAGATTTCAAGGACAGGACTACAAAGGTAAACAGCAGCCTCGGCAATCTGTACGGAGCGTATGGTTTCTATGATCTTGGCAAAGATAATGTGAAAGTGGAACACGGCGGATCGGGAGACAGTAACATAAGTAGCAACATGGGAAATGTTCTAAAAAAGGACAGTAATGGTTTTAACGGCCTGTATGCGACAAGCGTTGCATTTGATGGAGGCGACGGAAAAACCAACTACGTTGCGGAGCTAAGAGTACATGGAGATAAAGTATTCAGTCCAGCTGGATGGAAAAGTATTAAAACTGTCATAGACGGCAAGGAGTACCGCGGAAAGATAGATGTGAGTATTTTCAAGATAGCAGCTGATGGTACAAGATCTTCAATTGCTACGCTTACCCCTACTTTAAACAAGAATTCTACATATGGCGATGGACTTTTGTATTTTATCAGAAGATACCAGCAGGAGCTGGATGCGATGTTTGAGATCGAAAAGGCCGATCTGAATGGAGATGGCTTTGAAGATCTTCTCGTATACTGTGGAACTTACGAGGATAGAAATATAAACGATCAGAACATACGCTATGCCATAGTCGATGTATATTATGGCAAGGGAAACGGCAGGTTCACAAAGGGAAATAATATAAGCATACCGGGCGGGCTTGCATCTAATTATGAAAGTGGAACGGATGGATCGTGGTGTGATTATGGAATAGGAAGAGCTCCTGTGGTAACTCTGGCCGGCGGTGATCTGGAGCAGGATGGCCGGGATGAGGCCGCGGTTGCCGTATCTGGATCAGTTCTGAATTACAACATGGCAAAGGCAGGTCATATGACCGTCTATACATATAAAGACGGCGGACTTGTCCCTATAGAAGGTCTGAATGAAGTGTCACTTGGAGACACAGATGGCAGAAAACAGAACTATGGAATGTATGCTGCAAATTGTGCATTTGGCCGGTTTAAGTATCCTGGATCAGGAGCCATGGTCACAGGACTTATAGTTGGTGGATATTATTCGAGCAATTCTCAATATGTGCAGAGGGAATATGAAGCCACGCAGGCTGCATACAGATACGTATACTACGATAGTCTGACGGATAATTATGTGTTGTCAGATTATCATACGAGAAGCCTGGGGACTAAGAGTAAAGAAATCGTGAAATATCACGAGGTTAAAAGTAACGAATATTACAGACCTGTGAATGCACCTATGGCGCTTGCGTGTGCAGACCTTAAGGGCATGAACGGCAATAATGAAAATGACAGTGTGCTTTTTGGCGCAGAGGTATATGCTTTCTCACTGGAAGATGGCGGAATAACAGGTTCGGAGATAGGAAGCATGAGTATATGTACCGACCAGCGCAATCAGGGCAACGACAAGAAGAAAAAAGATCAGGTGTGGATCGGCGATGTCAGGGTTGGCTGTGTCGATAAGGATGCCAAGGGGAACAATTACAGACAGAGTTTTGTGTGCGTTGTGGGAGTGCACAGAGAGAAGAAACTCAATGATAAAGATGATTATTACTGGCTGGACATAGCGACATTTTCTATGGATGGCGGCAGCCCATACAGCAGTCAGGAGGGTGTAGTATGCCAGTCGAACAGCAGACAGGATATGTATGGAACATTTGTTTCACTGTGTCTTCCGGATATTGATAATGACAGTGTGCGGTTAAAGTACGAGGGAGAGTATCCGGTATACACAAATCCAGAGGTCTATGCAATCCTTCAGGCAAGTCCGTATTTTGATGATGTTCAGGAAGTATATGAATATGTAAATAACGGTGGAACATCATATTCAACAAGCAAAGGTTCATCGAACACGGTATCAGCTAACTTGTCAATATCAGTTGGCGCGTATGTGTCGTCGGAGATCCAGCTCATCGGAGCAGGTGAGGTAGAGGTTGAACTTTCGTATGGAGCAAGCTTTGAATATGCAAATACAAAGACAACGGAATATGAGATAACATATAATGCCGCAGGTGGAGGTTCTGATCAGGTCGTTCTGTACTGTTTGAAATATATGTATTACGAATACTCCATATATGATCCGATTGCGAGAAAATGGGAGCCGGTGGTTATGCCGGTATGTCTCGGACCTTCAACTTCAATCATAGATGTGGCAGATTACGACAAGGTTGCAAGAAGGAGCAAGGGGCTCAACGAGATATATAATAATATTCTGAATAACACAGCGGGAGACCCTGCTACATACCAGACTCTTGGAGGTAAATTAAAGTACGCCTATCAGTCAGGTGGAAATAACAATTATTCTTCTGTAAATGCCAGCTCTGGTGCAGATCAGACTCAGACGATATCTGTGACTGATGAGAATGAGTATTCAACTGAAGTGTTCCTTGAGGCGAACGAAAAGCTTGGTGCTGGAGGCGGAGGACTCGGTAATAAGGTTATCGTCGGTGTAACATCAAGCCAGCATGCGGGTCTTGGTCACACCCGTGTAAGCTCGAATGGTGTTACATACAGTGGAACGGTGGACAATGTTCCGGCAGACTGCACAGGCTTCTCATTTGACTGGCAGCTGCGAGTGAACACTGCAAAGCTGAACAGCGACAGTGATTCAGTGTTCGTCATTGGCTATGATGTTAAGAATGTTGTTCGTCCGGCGCGTATGCCGATGGGACTTTCTGTTGTCGACACAACGAGAAACAGTGTCAGTCTTGAGTGGTCACCGTCCAATGATGCAGATTACTATGAGGTCTGTATCGTTGATGCAGGAGGTAATTACAACAGCAAGGCAGTTGTGCCATATACAGTTACTGACTATGAAGTGAAGGGACTATATTCCAACAGGACTTACACATTTGCAGTGAGGGCTCTTCAGGCAAATGGTTCAAAGAGTCTGTTCAGCCGTCCGGCAACCGCGACGACACTTCAGGACAGTTCTAATTTCCATATAACAAAGAACCCTGATGATACAAATACGTTTGCGGGTGGAAATGCAGAATTTGCGGCAAATGCGGTTTATTATGATGGGGATGGAGTAAACCAGAGCGTTGGATACAACTGGCAGGTTAATACAGATAATGGATGGAGAAGCGTATCGACAGGAGGCAGCAATCCTACGCTCAGACTTACTGATGTAAGTGATGAAATGGATGGAAACGAATATCGATGCAGAGTTTATTACAACGACATCACACTCTACACCAAGACTGCGACACTCACTGTAAATAAGGCGGACAGCAAGGTCATGCTTCTGGCGCACAACGATACCGAGAATAAAGATTTGTCGGATGGCAGCGTAGTCAGGGCATCGGGCTCAGAGACTACAAAGGTGGAGAACGTGACTAAGGAGAGAAATCTTATAACAGTCACATCCGGAGTCGGGGAATATATTCTTGTCAGCGACGGAACAAACTATATGTGGAAAGATAGTGACGAGAATTACTATCCATGCAGCGTAAGCGTCAAAAAGGACAGCGATGGTTACGTGGATGAATCACAGACATTTAAAGCATCTGATGTGGGCGGCACGGCATATGGTGTGAGTGAATCAGATTTCATCGCAGATATTGATGGCAATACTTACAAGCTGATCAGCGTAAATGCAGCTGACTATGCAGGTGAAAAGGTGTCATATGCATCTGATGATGTTACATATGACAGGATACTCGCAAAATGGGTATCAGAGGATGGCAGCAAGAACTTCTATCTTCTCGGAAACACATCGGGAAGTGAAGACAGTACGGTGTACTATTATGTGGCAGGTAGTGAAAGCGGAAGTTTTACTATGACTTCAAAGAAGACTCTTAATGTGTCAGATACTGTCAAGGTGGTCCAAACTGATCTCAAATCGGTATATCAGACCAAGACGGTGAGATCTGAGACCACAGGGGCAGAGGTCACATATACAGGAGACAAGATCACACTCAGCTGTCAGCCGAAATCACTGTCAGGTGAGGATGTACAGGGAGATGTGGAATTTGTCATCACAGGACCTGAGAGCAAGCGCATAGCTGGTAAGTATGACAGAGCAAATGGCTGCTATACTGCACAGTGGGAGCCATCCGGACAGGGAATATACAACGTATATGTATACTTTGCAGGAAACAAACAGTACAACGACAGTATATCTGACTCGATGGCTATATATACCTCATTTGAGGGAAAGACGAACATGAATCTGACCATGCAGGATAATGTAAGATATGGAGATTCAGTGAAGATGTCTCTGGAGAGAGTGTCATACGACAATACAGGAAAGCTTCAGGATATCACGGACGATTCAGAATACACTGTCAAAATAAAGAATAATAAGACAGGAGAATTTGAGGACACAGACAAATACGAACTTGCAAACGGCGTGTTTATACCGAAGTCTATTGGAATGTTCCAGATAACGGCATCAAATGGCGGAGACAAGACCCAGAAGAATATAAATGTTGGAATGGCACAGCTTGAGATAGCTGCCCAGGATACAGAGAAAAGTGTAAATGATTCTGTAAGAGAGTGCGAGGATGCGGTGATAACAGGTCTCAAGGCATGGGATACTGACATAATGCCTCAGAGAGACAGGGATTACGAGCTCGGATCAGTTGGAGTAAGTGGGCTGCTGCCGGGTATATATGATATAGATGTTGCATACGTCAAGGTGGGCGATCAGCATTCACAGGTTATGAATGAACTTGAGAAAAACTATATAATAAACCTGGTTAAAGCATCATACACACTGACAGGAAACGTGTACACCGTTACTGCCAGACCGGCAAATACACATGGTACAGTTTCAATCAAGTACCAGCAGCCTGGAAATGAAAACAGTGACGGACTCACAGTTGACAGTGGAACAAGACTCCCTGAGAACTCAACGATCACTTTAGCTGCTACTCCTCATAAGGGATATAAGGTTAAGAGCTGGTCACTAAATGGAAAGACAGTTACGGATCCACAGTGTGGAACATCCGGTGGCAAGGCGTGCAGCGATGACCAGATCCAGATGGCTAAGCTGAAAGCAAACATGAATGTAGCAGTAAACTTTGAGCCTGTATATCACAAGCTGACATACAAGCCGGACAATGAGGCTCACGGAACACTCAAAGCAAACTATGTGACGGATGGAACAATTGGAAAATCGTTTGGTTCAGGTGCAAACATTCATATAGAACAGAAGGTAAGACTCACTGCGGTTCCGGCAGCAGGATATGTTCTGGATCATTGGACTGTTACGGGAGAAGATGGAGTTCCAGAGACCGTTCTCGCGGAAGATGGAGTGACAAATAACACATCTCTCACATATGATGCAGAGGAGATCAGCGAGGATACACTTATCACGGCATATTTTGCAGAGGCACAGAATTTCAAAATATCAGTCTCGCCTGTAACTGTTGGAAGCGATGGAAAGACTACAGTGACAACAGGTGTGGATGTCACAGTCAAGGCTCAGCGAGTTGACGGCACAGTGACTATAGAGAGCGGTGAAGATGGTATATATGAAGTCAGCCGAGGCGACAATGTGACCATCCAGGTTACCGTTCCGTCAGGACTACTTCTCGACGGATGGTCAGCAGCAGATGGACAGGAACTTGGAACTATATCAGCGGATCTCAGGACGATGACAGTGTATGATATAGCTTCAGACCTCGATTATACAGTTAAGTACACTGCGCCGAACAGATACAAGGTGACATATGGTGCGGATGATGATGCAGCCGGTGTAGTAGATGCTGTGGTTGCAGGAGGTACAGACGCACTTGTATCCGGTGACAAGCAGCTTCAGGGTAGTGACATAGTATTTACAGCAACTCCAAATGAAGGCTACGAGATAGCATACTGGGAGGTAAATGGCGAGAAGGTTGATGCTGAGGCAGAAGGTGCTGGCGCCCAGAGGTATGAACTAGAATATCTCGGCAAGGATACAAAGGTTGTCGTATACTTCTACAAACAGCCGGTTGTGTCGTGGACATCAGGAAATGACACAGAGATGACTGCAAGGTCAGGAGATTCTGATCTGGCAAATGGCGGATGTATCGCATATGCAAGTAAGGATGATCTGAAATTCACATTTGCGGTGAAGAGAAATTATGAGATAGCTGACATAAAGGTAAATTACGCAGGAGAGGATGTATTCAGTCTTGCGGAGAACAGCGGAGAAGGAAAGCTGGCTGAGACTGCGGATTCTGAGTCCGGAACAGAGAGATACACGTTTACGTGGAGTGCTCCGGCAGATGGATTTACAGGGGATGTGACAGTAAATGCCACATACAGAAAGATCGCACCATCCGTGAAGGCTGAGTATTCTCTGAAGGTGATAGAGAAGGCTTCTGCTGGAGAGGCGTCAGGAAAGACACACGGCTCTATAAGTGCAGATGTGTCAAGAAAAAATCTCCCTTCATACATACAGATAGGAGATACCATAAGTGATGCGACGGAGAGCAAATCTGCGCAGATCACAGACATATACAGAGATTCTGTCATCACATTCAAGGTTGTGCCTGATGATGGATACAATGTAAAAGAATGGATCATAAATGGACATAAGCTGACAAGCGAGACGGAGAATATAAAGTTATATTCAGACAAGAAAGTAAATGATACCCTTAAGATCACGGTTGACGGAGATTCATCTGATGTGACAGTTATGGCTGGTCTTGAGCTGGTTGGTGATGTACTCACATTTGGTCCTGAGACAGAGGGAACAGGTGAGGTGAGCGCCATGATCACATCTACAAAGCTGGTGCTCGAATCAGGAGATATGATAGGTGCTGCTTCATATGTGGAATTCACAGCGGCGGCTGCAGAAGGATATGAAGTTGCAGACTGGCTTGTAAATGGAATCAGTCAGGGCGTGGCAGAGAAGATATTTGCATACAAAGTGCCAAAGGATACGAGAGTTGATGTGAGGGCTGTGTTTGACAGACCTGTGTATAAGATAACATGGTCAGCGGACGGAGCCGGACAGATAGAGGCAGAGAACGTGACAGCAGATGAAGTGCTTGAAGGTAATTCTGCACAGATCAGAGGAGACAGAGAGCTTAAGTTCACAGCTGATGCCGACCAGTACATGGAATGTACAGGATTTACAGTAAAGACAGCAGAGGGAACAAAGGATTACACAGCAGAGGAGCTTGGCAGCAACGTATTTGTGGTTGACAAGGTGGCATCTGACATAGATGTTGTTGCTCACTTTGCTAAGCAGGAACTCAAGTCAGTTATAACCTTTGAGGCAAATGATGCTGCTCTTGGAGCTGTGACAGCGGTATATGGACTGGACGAGAAGGCTGAGATCACAAGTGGCGATAGCCAGGTATCCGGCGGAGATGCAGTATTTACGGCAGCTCCTGCAGATGGCCAGATGATCGAGGGCTGGTATCTTGATCCTGAGTGTACACAGGCTATAGAAGGAACTGAACTGGAGCAGACTACCTATGAGGTGAAGACTATCTACACAGATGTGGCAGTATATGTTAAGTTTGTGGAGATTCCAGAGTATACAGTTAAGGTAGGTACAACAGGAACCGGATCGGCGAAGATCACTGCATCTTCTGACGGTGAGGAACTTGAGATCGTATCAGGAGAGGTTAAGCTCAAGAGACATAAGGATCTTACAATTACAGTTGCACCGAAGGATGAATACAACACAGTTGAGCACTGGACAGTTGACGGAGCAGATGTTGATTCAGATGAACTCACATACAAGCTGACAGACATAACAAAGGATGCAGAGATATATGCATATATCGCACCATCACTTCTTGTAAATGTAATATTCAAGAATGAGGATGAAGTTAAGAAATATGACAATATAGACATCAGTACAGGTTATGTCGGCGAGGATGGAGATATAAGCGGACTTAAGCCAATAAATGCTGAGAATAACTTAGTGAGAATAGGTTCTGGCAAGGATGTAAGATTTGCCATAACACCTTCTGATGATTATATGATCCAGGCATGGACAGTTAAGTACATCAGAGGCGGAAAGGTTGTCAAGGAAGAGTCTGGCACTGACTTTGGATTTACCAACGAGATACTTTTAAATGATGTTACAAACAGCATAGAGGTAAGTGCAGAGCTTGTTGACAGAGTTGGATATGCCATTCCTGTAGGGGGAAATTATGACAGAGATAATAATCTGATAGAGACTGCAGGTGGTGAAAGCACACCGGAGACAGCTTACACTATAACAGAACTTACAAAGATACCAGACAATGTGGTATTCAAGAATGACAATGGCGTAGTTCTTGATAATATGGTAAGAGAGAACGGAGATGCGAGTGTTGTTATTACACCTGCTGAGGGCTGGAGAATCAGAGATATAATCATTGATGAACCAGAGAACGCTGAAAATTCAGAGGAGTCAGAGAATATCATGTCAGTCCAGCCAGTGCTTGCAGAGGATGGAACTGAGACAGGAGCATATCTTGTAAGTGATGTAAACGTCACAAAGAATATGGAGTTTAAAGTTGATGCAGTTAAGCTTTACTCTGTAACAATAGCAGATACAGAGCATGGAAACATAAAGGTGACAAAGCCAGATGGCACAGAGGTGGAGAACGGTGAAATGATTGACGAGAAAACTGTTCTTACATACACAGCAACACCGGATATGTACTATGACTTTGACGCATGGACAGAGGATGCGGCAGATCAGGCTGAGAGCACATTTGAAAAAGCCCTTGACGGAAGTATCACAGTGGGAGCAGCCTTCAAGGCAAGATATGCGAAGGTAAGTATTGCCACAGTGAAGAATGGTACGGTAACTGTCACAACAGCTGACGGTAAGAAGATATCTAACGGACAGCTGGTTCAGGAAGGCACAGATATCATCTGCAAGGCAATTCCTGCAAAGCATTGTGATCTGTCAGCCTGGGGCGGAGATGCCAAAGGCAAGACTGGTACTACAGTGAAACTTACGGTGACAAAGAACATGAATATAAGAGCGGCATTCAAGTTCAGGTATGTGAAGGTAGCTATTGGAAAGACTGAAAACGGATCGATCACAATCAAGACTGCGGAAGGCAAAACAGTTAAGAATGGTGCATCAGTGATCGAGGGAACGGTTCTTATCTGCACGGCAAAGGCGGCAAACAACTGTAAACTTGGAAGCTGGACAGGAAGCTTCAAGAGTACAAAAACTTCGGTAAAGGTTGCTGCAAATAAGAATATGAAAATCAATGCCAGGTTTGTAGCAAAAATACCGGCACAAAATACAGCTGGTATCAATAAGAATATCCATGCAGTAGTATCCGGAAACAAAGTGACAGTTGTGTGGGGTAAGGTTAACAAGGCTGACGGATATGATATATATGCACAAGAGTGCTATGTAAACTTTAACTCGAAAAGTCTTATTAAATCGGTAAAGGGCGCATCGGCAACCCGAGTTACAATATCCAGCATTAATGGCAAATCACTTGCTAAGTTAGATACGATCAAGCTGAGAGTAAAGGCATATAAGCTGGTAAATGGTAAGAAGAAGTATATAGACAATAGTGTCATGCTTCATATAGTTACCAATAGCAGCAAATATACCAACATCAAGAAGGTTCTGCTTCCACAGAAGAGCTACGTGTTGGGAGTTAAGCAGACGATTAAGCTTAAACCTGGATATACCAAGGCAGATGCCAGCAAGAAGGTGCTTGATGGCACACATGGTGCAAGGTATTTGTATGCATGTACAAATAAAAATGTTGCTACAGTTGATGCCAAAGGAAGAATAAAGACAAAGGCCGCAGGAAAGTGTACGGTCTATGTAATTGCTGTAAATGGCACTACACAGGCTGTGCAGATTATAGTAAAATAAAAATAGTAGCTGCATGAGGTGCTTGATATCCGGCCCGTTGGGGCTGGATGCAGGCACCTTTGCTGATATATACAGGGTGTTGATTATCTATACCGGGATTAAAAAGTGAGAAAAGGAGATTTGTACATATGGGGAATACGGCTTCGGGTAATAAAGGCTGTTTTATAAAACCGAAAAAAGCCTGGAGGCTTCTGAAGACAGCGGATGAAGGGAATGTAACTGCATATATATTCGGGGTCAGTGGTTCGGGAAAGACGACTCTTGTCAGCAGATATCTTGGAACACGTAAGTACATGGTGGTGGATGCCGGCGGTATCAGACCGGATGACCTTGTGGTAGAAAGCAGCAACGCAAGAAAAATAATTGTCATAGATAATCTGCACGAGCTCTCATGGGGGGATGTGGACACAGTGAGGGAGCAGATCATAGAACTCATTAGAAGAGAAGACGTATGGGTTATACTCGTTGGCCGGTGTCCGGTTCCCCCATGGCTTTCTGCTGTAAGATTTCAAGAAGGATTTTATGTGGTGGACAGCAAGCTGCTTATGTTCAGTCTGGAGGATATAAAGAAGTATGCTGAATACGCTGGATTTAGTATCAATGAGGCACAAGTGCAGAGAATGTACTATGAGACTACAGGACTTCCGCTGGCTGTGGAGATGTGCCACATCAAATACATGGAAATGGCATATACAAGCGAGATAACAGATGATATGTATAATGATTTTTCGAGACGCGTTGAGGATGAGATGTGTAATTACCTTGAGTATCATGTGTATGATAACTGGGATGTGGAAATGCAGGAATTTCTCATGGAAATATCCGTGGTGGATGAGTTTACAACAAAACAGGCTGAGATGATAACCGGAAGAAGTGACAGTGAGCTTTTGATCGAGAGGGCAAAGTGGCTTGGAAACTTTATGACCAGCCGGATGGATAAGGATGGCAATACACAATATCAACTGCAGTTTCACATGAGGGTCTCTATGCGCAGACGTCTTAAGCGGAAGTACGAGAAAGAGCGTATAAGAGGCCTGTATGAGAATGCCGGACTGTTTTACAGACTTAACGGAGATATAAGGAAAGCTTTGGAGATGTATGAAAATACAGGAGTTACAGAGCGAATAGTTTCAATACTTGTCGATAATGCCAGACATGCGGCGAACAGTGGTTATTACTATGATCTGAAAAAATATTACCTGGAACTTCCGGATCATGTCATCGAGAAAAGTCCTGAGCTTATGTGTGGTATGAGCATGCTGCAGTCACTCCTTCTAAATCCTGATGAGAGTGAAAGATGGTACGACAGACTAAAATTATATGCAGATGAAAACCAGGGAAGTGCCAGGAAAAATGCAAAGGGGCTTTTGCTGTATCTGGATATTGGTCTGCCGCACAGAGGAAGTGTTGATGTATTAAAGCTTTTGAAGTCAGCATACACAATGGTCTTTAATAAGGAGGTAAGAATACAGGAATGGTCGGTTACATCCAATCTGCCTTCAATGATGAACGGTGGAAAAGATTTCTGTGAGTGGAGCAAGAGAGACAGAGAGCTGGCCTCGAAGGTTGGCAGGATAGTTGAGTTTGTGCTTGGAAAATACGGAAAAGGTCTTGTAAATCTTGCTTTGGCGGAGAGTTTTCTTGAAAAGAGCGGAGATAATTACGAGGTGGCAACGCTTGCGGCAAAGGGCAGAATGCAGGCGGAAGCAGGAGGAAAAATCGAGCAGTGCTTTGTTGCTGATGGTATATTGGCGTGGCTGCATTTGCAGAACGGAAAGCCACAGGAGGCTCTTGAGGTTTTGAATGGAATAGAGGGAAAGGCTGAAAAAGAGGAAGGACAAAATCTCCTTCCCAATATATATGCATTTGAGACCAGATGCAGCCTGTACAGAGGAGATAGAGCCTGTGTTACAGGTTGGATGGAAAATGCTCCGGATGAAAATGTTGAATTCAGGATATATGACAGGTTTATCTATCTAACCAAAGTGAGAGTATACCTTCAAAGCGGACGGAATGAACAGGCATATTCGCTGCTGACAAAGCTGAGATATTATGCTGAGATGATGTCCCGTACGTATATAGGGATAGAATGTAGTGTGCTGATGGCTGTAGCTTTGCAGCGATTAAAAAATGATGACTGGAAAAAGGCGATGTGCCATGCTATTGATACTGCGATGGAATATAGCTTCACAAGGATTATATCCAGAGAAGGTGCGGCGGTGAATACTCTTATAAATACCTGTGGATGGAAAGTCGAGAAAGATGGTGCTGACGACAAGGAGATAGCCGAAAGAAGGGCATATTTCAGACAACTGCAGAAGGAGACTGAGAGTATGACGAGATACTACCCCGGATATATGAAAGCGGGAGTGGACGATGTTCAACTCAGTGAGACGGCTACAGCCATACTTAAATTGCAGGCAGAGGGCTTGTCCAGACAGAAGATAGCGGACAGACTCAACATGTCGGAGGCGAATGTAAAGTATCATCTGAACCAGGTGTACAGGAAACTCGGGGTGACTGATAAGGCCGGGGCGGTCAGGGAGGCATCTAACAGGGGACTTATCTAGTGATTGTGAGATTTGTGTTCGGTGGTGATTTACTTGAATACACCGCATGTAAAAGTTGTATATGAATGTATATAATTAGGGTGGAAAAACTTAGATTGTTGTTGTATTATGTCTATAATTATGATTACATACGAATCAGTAACGTCAGATTGAGATGAGGATAATTTCCGTATGGCATAAAAGTGTTGGTGAAGATGGCGTTTGGAACTTAGAGAATGAGCGAGTACGGACGGATTCGTATTTGACAGGTATTCAAGGAGGAATTACGACGTGAATTTTTTGGAAGAGAGAATAACTAAGGATGGAATAGTAAAGGAGGGCAATGTTCTCAAGGTGGATAGTTTCCTGAACCACCAGATGGATATACGTCTGTTTGATCAGATCGGTGAGGAGTTCAAGAAGAGATTTGAGGGAACAGAGATCAACAAGATCCTTACTATAGAGGCATCCGGAATAGGCATTGCCTGTGTTGCTGCCAGACATTTTGACGTGCCTGTTGTATTTGCGAAGAAGTCAAAGAGCATCAACATAGAGGGCGATGTATATGTGGCAGAGGTAGAGTCATTTACACACAAGTGTAAGAATCAGGTTATCGTATCCAAAAAATTTATAAATCCGGAGGACAAGATTCTTATCATAGATGATTTTCTTGCAAATGGATGTGCGCTTCAGGGACTCATCTCCATAGTCAAGTCAGCAGGCGCTAGCGTAGAGGGAATCGGAATCGCGGTTGAGAAGGGCTTCCAGACAGGTGGTCAGGTCATCAGGAATCTCGGATATCATCTTGAGTCGCTTGCGATAGTGGACAGCATGGACGCTGCTACGGGCGAGATAAAGTTCAGGGAGCAGTAGGATCGCTGCGGGATATTTGCTGAGAGGTGGGGTATATGGGAAATAACAATTTAGAAGAAAAAAATGTTTCTATGCCTGAGAAAATTGGAGGCGTAATATTTGGCATATGGTTTGTTGCCAGTATTATAGCCGGATTTGTTGCAAGTGAGATCGGAACGGATGCTGTTATGCTTGTTGTGGGGCAGTTTTTTGCCGGGATAGTTCTTGTCATAATTCTAAAGACTCTTATTCCGATGATTAAGAAGCGAAAGCGGGGGAGCATCATCGGTATAGTGTTCATATCTGTGTTTGCCGGTGCTGCATCGGCGCTGATATGGGCGGCGTGTGCTGTGAAAGATGGCTCTTTTGCGGATAAGATAGTATTGCTCCCGGAACGGATATTGGGGAGAGAAAATTGCAATGTTGGAGCATTTTATGCAGAGATATTTGCCTGTGCATTCTTTGTGGTCAGTGCAATAACACTGCTCTCTGTGATATGTAAGAGAAAAGCGCTTGAGCGAAGATGTTCATTTACTGTGAAAGCTGTATGCCATGATGTACGTGCAGATATGAGACAGGATATGAGAGCCGGCAGAAGATATCCGGAGGCGGGAGTATTTGAATTTACATACAGGGATAAGCAGTATAAAGTGTATGAGCAGACGTATGTATATGGACTGAATATAAGTAAAGGCGATGTGGTATATCTTTATATCAACCCAGAAAATCCGTACGAATTTTATCTGGAAAACAGTGGTATATTCAGCAGTCAGGCGATATGGTCAGCAGTTTTTTTGATGATTATATCAGGTTTGATGGCCGCAGGCTGCAATTTGTTGATTTTTAGGTGAAAAAATAGCCAGGTGTATGTTCTCCAATTTGGAGAATATGCACCTGGCTGTTTCTACGTAATTTTATCTAAAACTCTTCAGCCAGTTCACAAGAGAGTCATGCCAGATGTTGTCTGTGACAGTCTTCTTCATCTGCGCATCAACAGGTCCGTTGCCTGCAAGCTTTGCCAGGATAGCAGCCTGAAGTTCAGGAACTGTCATGGATTCCGGAGACTTGCTCCAGTCAACTGTGATGGTTTCTGGATCAACCGGGGTGTCGGCAGCAGCTTGGGCAGAAGCGTCCTTGGCTGAATCTTTTACCTCGTTGGCGGCAGAAATATTCTTCTCAGTATTGGTTGTGTTTTTCTTAGCATCTGCAGATTCTGTAGCAGTCACAATGTCTTTGGATTCTTTGGATTCTATCTTTGGTTCAGCTTCCTTATTGCCTTTTGCATCGGTAGCTGTTTCAGATGCTGCTTTATCTTCTGTGTTGGTCTTAGCTTCGCTCTCAGTCTTCGTCACAACCTTAACCGGCTTTACATCCAGGTCTGTTCCCTCAGGCACCCAGATCTCTCCACTGTTTGCAGGCTGGGTTATGTTGATATGACCATCCTGTACAGATACCTTTTCGCCTGACAGGGCGCCGATGTATGCTGTGCAGTTCCCTGCTGCAAGGTGCATTCCGGCTGGGGCATCGTCGTTGTTCACTGACACGATGACACGTGTTCCGTCAAGATCCCTCGCGTATGCGAACTGTCTGTTGGTGAGCATCAGCTCATCGTAGCTGCCATATGACAGTGCAGGAACGGCCTGACGTACCTTGCCGAGTGCGGCGATGAGTGCTGTGCAAGGGTTGGTTTTTACTGAATCCTTGTAATCTTCTATATTGAGAGCTGGTCTTAAGCTGTCGTCTGAGCCATATTCCTTGCGTCCCTCAATACCAAATTCTGAACCGTAGTATATGCTAGGCACACCCGGAAGAGTGTAGAGCAATACATGTACAGGTGCAAAATGAGCCTTATTGGTAAGTTTTGTATAGATACGCTCCACATCATGGTTGTCTACGAAGTTGTAGAGCTTTAATGTTCCCATGTTCTGGAGACGTCTTACAGTGTGCGCGATTTCAAAATAGTTGTGGTCATTGTGGCCGCTGTACAGAGCCTTGTGAAGTGTGTAGTTGGTGACACTGTGAAGAGTCTCGCCGTTTACCCAGCGGCTGTAGTCGCCGTGGATGACCTCACCCATGAGCCAGAAATCCGGCTCCACTTCATTTGCTGTGCGGCGCAGTGCCTTCATGAAATCAAAATCAAGGACGTCCGCAGCGTCAAGTCTGATTCCGTCCACATCGAACTCACTCACCCAGAAACGGATCACATCGCATATATAGTCAACGACAGCAGGATTCTTCTGATTCAGCTTGACGAGAAGGTTGTAGCCTCCCCAGTTGTCGTAAGAGAAACCGTCGTTGTACTCGTTGTTGCCCCAGAAATTCACGTTGCAGTACCAGTCCTTGTACTGTGAATTCTCTCTATTTGCCTGGATGTCCTTGAATGCGAAGAAGTCACGGCCTGTGTGGTTGAACACTCCGTCGAAGATGACCTTTATTCCCTGTTCATGGCAGTAAGCCACAAATGCTGTCAGGTCCTCATTTGTTCCGAGACGGGAGTCGAGCTTCTTGTAATCTGTAGTCTCGTAGCCGTGTCCGACTGACTCAAAGAGTGGTCCGATGTACAGTGCTGAACCGCCAATCTCCTTTATATGATCCACCCATGGAAGCAGGGTGTTTAAGCGGTGAACAGGCTCACCGTAGTCGTTCTGTTTAGGGGCTCCCGTAAGTCCCAGTGGATAAATGTGATAAAAAACTGCCTCATCATACCATGCCATAGTTATCCCTCCATATTTTAGGTGCTGTCAAATACAAAGCACCCGATATTATTTGATATACGCTGTGAGCTGCAAGTGTTATCAGAAGCTGCCCACAACGTTTATATTATACTAAAAAAATTAGAAAAATGCGACAAAAAGTCATGTATGTATTGCACGACAGAGCCACAGATGCAGGAAAAAGGCTCCATTGGAGTAGTGACGCTGGCGTGCTGTCTGCTCTTCCATATATTTGCAAAGTCATACTGGAAGCAGCTCTCAGTTCTGTTCGGACTTGTGGTTGGATATATAGTAGCAGTGTGCATGGGTATGGTGGATTTCTCAGCACTCAGCGGAACATCAGTCATAGCACTCCCTCACATCATGCCATTTAAGCCGGAGTTCAACTGGAACGCGATCATATCAGTAACTCTTCCCTAAGATCGTGCAGACGGTATTTGCTGAGAACTGTGTGGCTGTTGTATTCATAGTTGCAATCATTCTGAATCTTGTGCTTCCTAAGAACATGGATGCCCACGAGGCCCCAAAGACTGAGGATGTAGAATAAAAACCTTTCATAAGGTGTAAGTGTTAATCACAGCGTCGTTCTGATATTATGATATCAGAGCGGCGCTGTTTTTGCTTTTTCAAAATAGGTCAAAAGGGGTTAGGTACCTCCGTCCCCAAATAAAAATAAAGAAAGGTGAACAATATGGATAGTTTATTAAAGATAGAATCACTGAAGAAATACTATGGCAAAAAGCCAAACCAGACTAAGGCTCTGGACGGCATATCATTTCAGGTCATGCCGGGGGAGTTCCTTGGCATCATGGGTAGCAGTGGATCGGGAAAGTCCACACTGCTGAACTGTATCGCAACGGTCATAAAGCCTGACAGCGGAACCATAGAGCTTCAGGGCAAAGAGATACAGGCGCTTAAAGGTGCGAAGCTTGCGCAGTACAGAGGCAGGGAGATAGGTTATCTGTTCCAGAATTTTGAACTTCTGGACAATCTAACAGGCAGAGAGAACATTATGGTTCCGTTGTCAATACACGGTGTATCCGAGGATGAGAGCAGAAACAGACTGGAAAAGCTTTCATCATATCTGGAGATAGATAACGTGCTTGACAAATTCCCATCGCAGATGTCTGGTGGTCAGAGACAGAGGGTTGCGGCCGCCAGAGCACTCATACTTAATCCGGGGATCATTCTTGCGGACGAGCCGACCGGAGCACTCGACTCAAGAAATGCAAAGGCACTCATGGAGAAACTGTTGGGACTGAACAGGGATGACAACACTACCATACTTATGGTGACCCACGACTCAAATGCGGCCAGCTTCTGCAAGAGGATACTCTTCATACAGGATGGCAGGATATTCCATGAGCTCAGAAGAGATATGGAGAGAGAGTCACAGCAGGAGTTTTATGAGAGGATACTCAAGCTGATGGCGCAGATGGGAGGAGGCAGCGCAAATGTTCTTTAAACTCGCAATGAGGAACAGCCGGAGAAGCAGGAAAGAGAATGGTCTGTTCTTCGCTTCGCTGGTCGTGTCCATAGTGGCATTTTATATCATATTGGCGCTGTCCCATCAGGATGTGATGATATTCCTGAGAAGTCTTGAAAGCGATGCGGTGAACAGTCTTCTTCAGATAGCGGCGGTGTTCTATGTATTTTCACTGGTCATGTTGTTCTTTCTTATATACTATGCAAGCAAATACCAGCTCGAACGACGGAGGCACGAACTTGGAATGTATATAATGATGGGGATGAGGAGATCAAAGCTTTTTGCCCTGCTGATTGCGGAGGATCTGGGCAGCAGCGTAGTGGCTCTGCTCATCGGACTTCCTATAGCGATCCTGATGTCTGAGGTGGTCAGCCTTCTCACAGCCAGACTGGTAGGTCTTGGCGTTATAGGTCATCACGTATCATTTTCACTGCAGGCAGTCATACTGACAACTGTTGGATTTGTAGCGATAAAGCTTGCAGCATTTCTCATACTGAGCGGTAAGCTTGCAAGAAAGCAGATAGGCGATCTCCTTGTAGATACACCGGAGACAGAGAAGAAACAGCTTCCGGCTCCTGTGTATGGTGTGAGTGCAGTCCTCGGTCTTGTTGCGCTGGTCATTGCATACTGTCAGGGAATAGGCGGCTATTCGTGGATCAGCGTAAAATATATGGCGGTCACCATAACACTGGGATTTGTTGGCATGTTCCTGCTGTTTTTCGGTCTCAGGCTCTTTGTTGATGCACTGGCCAGACGTGCAAATGGCTCAAAACCACTTGCTGTGTTCGGTTTCAGGCAGATACACGAAAATGTAGTAACAAAATCTGGAACGCTTGCAATAAGCTCGATACTCATACTCGGCGCTCTGTGCTGCTGCGGTGCGGGCGTTGGCATATGTATATCCAGACAGAATATGGATCATGTGCTCGATTATACATTTGCCTCATATGGGGGTGACGCTGAGACGGACAGCAGGAATATCCGCGCGAAACTGGAGGAAACCGGCGTGTTGGAGGATTTCTCGGACGTATTCGATATGAAGCTTGGTTATATAAAGATGGGTGAAAATGAGTCCCATGATGATGCTGTGAACGTGGGGAATGTCATATCCGCACTTGAAAAACTCAAGGTTTCAGAGGATAGGGATGTGCTTATAAATAACATGTCATACATGACATACCCTTACCTGATCCAGGAGAGTGCGTACAACAAGGTGCTTGAGACTGCGGGAAAGGAGCCTTTGGAGCTCGGAGAGAATGAACTGGCACTCTATACGGATTTCTTTACTGATTACCGCGGAGGTTTACTGAATGAGGTATTGGCAGAGCGTCCGGAGGTGGATGTAAGAGGAGATGAGTATCATCTGACCGGAGAGGTCCAGACCACGAAGATTGTGACAGATTCATCGATAACCCTGTCGTTCGGACTTATCGTGGACGATGATACATTTGCCAGACTGACAAATGACAATTACGAGTTATATGTAAATGCCGTTCTCAAAAAGGATATCGTGGACGATAAGGGCCTCATGAAAGCCATAATGGACGAAAATGAGAAACTTGACGGCATAGATTTTGAGAGTATAAACGCTGATTGCGAGAGTTATCTGCAGAACATAGGAAGAAATATGTTCTACACGGTGGCTGCAGGATATATAACGCTTTATTTGGCGGTGGTGTTCCTCATAATCGCAAATACCATAATCGGTGTTCAGTTCCTGATGGGACAGAGAAAGTCCGGCAGAAGGTACAGAACCCTTGTGAAGCTTGGCGCGACATACGAAATGCTTTGCAGCTCAGCAAACAGACAGGTGGGCTGGTATTTCGGAATCCCGGTTGCCGTGGCGGCGGTCAGCAGTATATTCGGTGTGCGTGCTCTGCTCACGGGAATCCTGTCAGAATCCATGCGTGGCAGTGTGAAACAGATACTTATCATAGCTGCGGTTATGATAATCCTGTTGTGTGTGGTAGAATATATCTATATGACAGCGGTGAAACGCTCAAGCAACAGATATCTCATGGCGATGATGACACCGGAAAGGGTTGAGTAAACGGTGAAGTGTGTGATGGTGGTTGAGGACGATGTCCTCATGTGCGATGAACTTCTGGATATGCTGACAAAGGCAGGATATAGGGCAGTTAAGCCAGATGGATTTGACAACATAATAGAACAGATACTGGACATGGCTCCGGATATTCTTCTGCTGGATATCAATCTTCCTGGCAGGAGCGGCTTTGACATATGCCGGGAGATCAAGAGGCGGAGCTCTGTCCCGGTGCTGGTTCTCACATCGAGGGACCAGCTAAAGGACGAGCTCCATGCGCTGGAGCTGGGCGCTGATGAATTCCTCACGAAGCCATGCCGCCGTGAGCGGCTTCTGGCCCGGGTGGCAAATGTGCTCAAGAGGTACGAGGGCAGACAGAACCTGATCGAAGGAGAAGGGTTTCTTCTGGACACTCAGACATACACTCTGTATATAGATGGGAGATCTGCGGTGCTTCCACAGAATCAGGGACGTATATTTGAGACACTTATGACAAGCGGAGGAGATGTCGTGTCTAAGGAGAAACTTTGTGAGGCAGTGTGGGGCACATCGGAGTATATAGATGAAAATGCCCTGCAGGTGAATCTTACAAGACTCAAAAAGACAATGGCGGGACTGGATATGAAGGCAAAGATCATAGCTGTAAGAGGCGTTGGATACAAAATATTCCCTGGGGACGGAGGTGCCTGACCCACTAGTCAGAGTGGAGAAAATATGAAAAGATTTGGACTTGTTATAAAACAGAATATTGTCTGGCTTGGTCTGCTGCTTCTGACGGACGTGGCGTTCTGCTTCTTCATGTGGCTTGTGGCACCAGAGGCATTTGTCAGAATAAGGGTGCTGGTTGGCATGTTCACTGTGATACTGTTCGCGGTGGTGTGCTCGGTGCTGTGTATAAAGGACAGGAAGAAGATTGAGGCGTTCAGGAGATTTGTCACTGCCCCAGATGAACAGAGCGAGATAGAAATGAGGAGCCTGTGCGGGGCTTCTGAACAGGAATATGTGAGCGTGCTGTCGGAGGAGCTTCACGATCTGAGAGATTCAGTGATGCAGAGTGGCAGACAGCTCAGGGATTATCAGGAGTATGTGGAGAACTGGGCACATGAGATCAAGACCCCCATCTCTCTGCTGACATTTGTGGTGGACAACAGGAGAGATGAGCTGCCTCATAATGTTGTGATGAAGATGGACAATGTGACCAGCCAGATGCAGAACTATGTGGACCAGATGCTCTACTACGCCAGACTGAAAAGCGATTCCAAGGATTATCTCATGGAGAGCATAGATGTGGAAGAATGCGTGGATGAGGTGATAGCTGACTACAGATCCCTGCTTGAGGAGAAGGGCATACGGGTCAGAAAGTGTCTTGAGAATGGAGAGGTGTACAGTGACCGCAGGGGATTGCAGTTTATACTCGGTCAGCTTGTGAGCAATTCCATGAAATACACAAATGAGCAGCCGGAGATATCATTTGACTTCTGGACGGCGGGTGACAAAAAGCTGCTGTCCGTGAGTGACAATGGCATAGGTGTAAAGAGCTGTGACATGCCATACATATTTGCTTATGTGTGATAAAGAAGTAATAGAAGTGTAAAAAATTTTGCCGTTCCTATCCGGCACATGAGGTATGTCGGATAGGTCGGGCGGTTAGGTGTCGGGCAGTTCTACCTTGCCGACAAAAGAATAATAGATTTCGATTTCCTGTCTGCGTAACTTGCCCCGGCGTTTCCCGTCAAGGGCAACGCTTTCATGGACAACGATTTTCTCCACAAACTCCCGCAGCAGAGTAGGGGTAAGTTCTTCAATGGTAGTGTGCCTGCGTACCACATTCATAAACTTTTCAGCGTTTGCGGTGGCTTCCTGCGCTTTGGAAAGTTCTTCCCGCAGTCTGGCGGCACGTTCTTTCAGTTCTTTCTGCTCGGCTTCATAGTCTGCCGACAGCTCTGTGAAACGCTCGTCCGATATGCGCCCGGTTACGCTGTCCTCATACAGCCGCTTGAAGATAGCAGATAACTCGGCTATGCGTTTCTCGGCGGCTTCCAGCTCCTTTTTCTTGGCGGCGTTCCTGCGTCTGTCCCCGTCCTCATTCTGCTCGATTAAAAGCTTCATAAACCGGGCTTCATGCTTTGCCGCATAGCTGGTAACTTTCCGCAGATTGGAGAGTACGCCAGCGGTCAAGAGGTCAGTGCGGATAAAGTGCGCTGTGCAGTCGGCGGTGCGTTTCTTGTAGCTTCCGCAGATATAACAGTCCTGCTTGCGCTTGTCCGTCTGGTATCGCTGCTGGTACATGACGCTGCCGCAGTCGGCACAAAAGAGTATGCCGGAGAACAAGCCCACTTCGTCATAACGGTTGGGGCGTTTGCGCTGCTTGCGTAACTCCTGCACCCGTTCCCACGTTTCCCGGTCAATGATAGGCTCATGGTGGTTCTCAAAAACCGCCTGCTTTTCCGGGGGATTTTCTATGCTGTGTTTCAGCTTGTAGGACGGCTTCTCGGTCTTAAAGTTTACCAGACAGCCCGTATATTCCCGGTTTTCCAGCAGATGAACCACGGTATTGGTCGCCCACTTGCACTCATAGCCGGGGTGGTAGCGGCGGGTGCTGCCCGTCCTGCGGTATTCCAGCGTCCCCGGCGTGGGGATTTGCTGCTCGGTCAGCATACGGGCTATCTTGGTCGGACCGTTCCCGGCAAGGCAAAGGCTGTAAATCTGCCGTACCACCGGGGCGGCTTCCTCGTCAATGATAAAGTTTTCGTCCTCGTCCATGAGGTAGCCATAGACGGGCTTGCTTGTGATGGGCTTTCCGCTCATGCCCTTAGAGCGTTTTACTGCCTTGATTTTCTTGCTCGTATCTCTCACCAGCCATTCGTTAAAAATGTTCCGCAGCGGGGCAAAATCATTTTCCCCCTGTGCGCTGTCCACTCCGTCATTGATAGCGATGAAGCGGACACCTTTCTGTGGGAAAATCATTTCTGTGTACATTCCCACCTGTAAGTAGTTTCGCCCTAACCTCGACATATCCTTGACGATAACTGTCCCGACTTTCCCTGCTTCAATGTCTGCAAGCATGGCTTGAAATCCGGGTCTTTGAAAGTTCGCACCGGAATAACCGTCGTCGGTGTACCAGCGCAGATTAGAAAATCCATTCTGTTTGGCATAGGTTTCCAAAATCCTCTTTTGGTTGGAAATGGAATTGCTCTCGCCTTGCAGCTCGTCCTCATGGGACAGTCTTGGGTAAAGGGCGGTAATGAGTTGCTGGGTGGTCTGTCTTAACATAAATTCCTCCGTTTCCGACAGCCAGCCCCACTATTCCGTACCTTGATTGTACCACATGGGGCGGCTGTCTGTATAGCGGCAAAAGCGTCAAATCTGCTTCTTTACGGTCGGTAAAAATGACGGTTTTTCAATCAGGCTTATCACAGGTCAAATATCCGGCGGCGGCTTCTGCTTCCAGCACTTTCATCATCTTGTCAGCGGCGGTGTCGGTCGCCCCCTCCTTGAAAAAGCCAGACACCACAAGGATTGTGTTGCCTATCCTCGTTTCGGTCACGCAGTCCGGGCGGCGGGCAGGGCGTTTGTTTCTCTGGGTGTCGGTCATAGGCAAATCTCCTTTCCGGCAAGCAGCCGTTTCAGCTGTTCCATTTTTCCCTGTGCGGCGGCTTTCCTCAAATTCTCCCCGGTAAAGCAGAGAGGGGAACACATTTCAAGCAGGCGGTCATAAATCCGGGCGTGGGCGGTGTCCTCCGGGTGCTGCAATTCCTCCAGCGTGAGGTTGGTCGTCACAATCAGCGGCTTCCTGCTCCGGTAGCGGCTGTCAATCACATTGTAGACCTGTTCCAGACCGTATTCTGTGCCACGCTCCATTCCAAAATCGTCAATGATGAGCAGGGGGAAGCTGCAAAGGCGGGAAATATATTCGTTCCTGCCCGCAAAGCTGGCGGCAAGGTCGTTTAATATTGCTGCAAAGTTTGTCATGCACACCGGGACTTCCTGCTCCATGAGGGCGTTTGCAATACACCCGGCAAAATAGCTTTTCCCAGTGCCTACCCTGCCCCACAAGAGCAGCCCGTAGTTCCCGTCCTTTATCTGTTCCCAGCGTGCCACATATCCGGCGGCGTTCTTCATCTGCGGGCAGCTGCCGTTATCGTTGGCAAATGTCCAGTCCTGCATGGTCTTGTCTGTAAAGCCCTGCCGTTTCAGCCGTTCCACCGTTTCAAGGTGGCTGCGCCGCTTCTCGGCGGCTTCCCGTTCCTTACGGGCTGCCCGCTGGCAGTCGCACTCTGACGGGTGGCGGTCACGCCCGAAAAAGGTCTTGCCCTCCGGGAAATAGGCTTCTTTGGGTTTCCGGCATTTGCCGCAGTATAAAAGCCCGTCCTCCCCGGTGTAATCCTCCGGCTCGGCTGTGGTGTCGGTCATAGGCAGTATGGTGTTGTGGATTGTATCGGTCATAGGCTTTCTCCCTCCTTGAATGAATAGTCCGGTATGCCTTTCTTTGGCTTCTCTTTGGCAGCGTCCTCCTGCGCCCACTTGTAAATGGTGGCTGCATGGCTCTGGTACTGCTTCCCGGTGGAAGCGATGTGGCAGGAAAGGCGGTCAAGGTAATACTCCCACTTGCCGGGGAAGTCCTGTTCCAGCTCCAAAAGTTCTGTGTCAGAAAGAAATACATTTTTATATCTGCCATAAGCGGCGGGGGGCTGCCCCTCACTCGCTCCTTTTGTTTGGCTCTCTATTAGGTTGTTTATATTAGTTTGGTTAGGGGACGGTTTTCCGACCGTCATAAGGTCAGTTTTCCGGCTGTCAGTTGGTCGGTTTCCCGCCCTTATGAGGGGCGGTTTTCCGTCCGTCAGTTGGTCGGAAAACTGTACCACTGGGATAGGCGGCACTTTCACATACAGACGGTTGGCGGCAGAAAAGCCCGTCCGTCTGCGTTCCAGCAGCCCGGCAGCGTCCAGTTCGTTCAGTGCGCCCTTTATGGTGGTGCAGCCTTTATCCAGCATTTCCGCTATCTCTGCTATGGGGTAGACAATGTATGTCCGTCCCTCGCTGTCCTGCCAGCCGTTTTTCTGCGAAAGGGTGGAACGGTCTAACAGCAGCGCATATAACTCTCTTGCGGTGTGGGATAGGTCTGTTTCCAGCAGGAAACGGGGGTAAGGCAGGTAAGCGGGCAGCTCCGTTCCTGCGGTCATATAATCAGCGATAGGGTTCACCTCCTTGTGGTGTCTGTCTGTGGGTTCTGTTACGCTTTTAGGGGGCGTTTTTAAGGGAAAAGGATAAATGTATCACGCACCCTTTGACACCCTCCAAAAAAGCCTTGATTTATGCGGGTTTGAAATGCCCTAAAGCGTGACATTTCTCCCTTTGTTTCCGCTTCCGTTTGGCGGCGTTTATCCGCTTCATGCGTCCGGCGCAGTCCGGGCAGTATTTCCCCCGGTTGGATTTTGGGAAGAAGAACGCCCCGCAGACAGCGCAGCGTTTCCGGCTTCCCCGGCGCAAGAGGGCGGCTTCCAGTGCTTCATCAAGGGGCAGGACAGCGGCGGTAAACCAGCGGCAGAGCAGCGAATAGCTGATACTCTGTACACACACGCAAGGCTCGCCGTCCTCCAACAGCAGGCAGTTCCCGCTGTCATAGTTGCAGCACTCATGCACAAGGCGGCGGGCTGCCCGGTACTGGCGGTAGTCCATGCGGGGGATATTACCGTTCATGGCTCTGCTCCTTTCTGCGCTGCGGCTCGCTCCGGCGTAAAATCTGGTCGATATTGCCCTTGACAGTCTGCAAGCGGCGGTACTCCTCCCGTTTTGCCCGGTAATCGTTGTAGCCGCTGTTTTTCTCTTTGATAAGGCTTTCAATCTCTGCTTGCAGGGATTTATAGCTCGGCAGCTTGGAAATGCCGTTCTCCCTGAAATAGCGGGCGGCTGCGTCTGCTATGATAAAGTCACTTTCATGCTTCTGACGGTAGGCTGCTTTTGCTTTGGCGTTTTTCTGCTGTTTCAGCCCGTCCCGGACAGGGCGGGTCTTGGAATAGGCAAGCACCTGCCGTTGCAGCTCCTTTTTCCCGTTCAGCGTCTTTTCCACCTGCTTCAACCACGCAAGGCTTTCCTGCATGGCGGCATAGGCGGCAGAACAGGCTTCGTCCAGTTCCTCCGGGGAGGAAAAGCCGTACTGCTGATAGGCGGTAACGGTAGCTGCCATTTGCTTTAGGTTGTGCTTTGCCGCCCAGCGGTCATAGCCCACGCCCTTGCCCTCGGCTCGCTTGGCTTCCCGGTCAACCATGCGCTGCAAGGTGTTGTCTGCCGGGGTGGTTTTTGCAGCTTTTTCCCCTTGTAACGGCTTTTTAACTGCGGCAGGGTATTCGGGTATGGCTTTGGTCTGTTCGGCAGCTCTGTGGGCGTTCTGCGTGAGCAGGGCAAGGACAGCAGCCTTGTCAAAATCGTCCCCCAGCTTTCGGGCTGTGATAGGCTTTGTCCTGTCCGGCGTGAGGTAGGAAAGCCGCCCCCGGCTCTCCTTGACGGTCACACCCTCCCGCAGCAAAAGGGAAGAAAACTCGTCAAAGCTGCCAGCTTGGGAAAGTGCCTGCCGTATCGTCCGGCGCAGCTTCGCCTTGTCCGTTTCAAACTTGGTGGGCTTGGTCGGCTGTCCGGCGGCTTCTCTGGCGGCGTTCTCTTTGTCAAGGGCAAGCTGCCCTTTCTTTGCCGCCCAGTATTCCCGTTCGGTTATCCGTTCCTTGCTGCCGTTCAAGAGGTCGATTTGGTAAAGCCCCTCCCGGTGGCACATTTCCATGACTTCGCTCTTGAAATATTCCATAGCGGCGTTGGTGCAGCGGTGCTTGCAGCCCTCCAGCGTGTCGGCTGGTCTGTCCATGTAGGGCAGAAGCGGGACTTCGTAAATCCGCAGGGAGTTGATGACGATATGCACATGGATATTCCCGCTGTGGTTATGCCCGTCCGGGTGGGTGCAGATTAGGGCTTGGTGTCCGGGGAAATGCTCCTTGCAGAACTGCTCGCCCAGCTCCTGCGCCCGGTCTACGGTCAAGCCGTTGTCTGTCCCGTCCCGTGGGTCAAAGCTGATGATATAGTGGTGGCTTTTCACATCTTCCCGTTTTTGGTTTTTCTCATAGCGGAGATTGGCTCGCATACAGGCAACAGCGAAATCCTCGCCCCCGCAGTTGAGGGAAGAAATGCGGTAATCCTCCCTCGGTATCAGCCGCCCGTTTTCATCAAGGGTGGCTTTCATGGTAAACTCGTCATGCTCAAATGTGAGATAGGCTTCCGCTGCGCCATAGTCGGCGTTTTTAGAGCTGATATGTTTGAATGTTGCCAACAGCGTCACCCACTTTCTGCAAGACTTCAAACTTTAGGGCAGCAAGGTCGGAAACCGCCGCCCGTACCTCCCCGGCAAGCTGCGGATAGGGACTGTGCCACTCGTTCAGCGTCCGGGCTATCTGGTTTAAGTTGCCGCCGATCCTCCCGTATTCGGCGGTCAGCTTCCCGACAGCGGCAAGCAGCTCGTCATTGATGGGGGAAACGGTTATGATGGGGCGTATGGCTGCCCCGGTTATGGCTTGCCGGATAAACTCGGCTTGGCTCATGTGGTAAGCAGAAAGCCGCTGGGCAAACTCGGCGTATTCTTCCTCGGTCATGCGTGTTTTGACTACCCGGCTGCGGTGCGGCGTGTTGTATCGTTTCATAGGTGGTTGACCTCCTTTCTGTGCGTGGTGTCCTCTCACTAATAGGAGAAAAACAGGGTGTGAAGCGGAACTGTTTTTGAAAAATCCGAAAAATATTTTGAGGGGTTTTTCAGCGGCGCAAGCCGCATAAGCAGGGTTTGGGGAAGGCACTCCCCAACAAGATTCCCGCAGGGGCAAAATGAGCGATAAGCGAATTTTGGCACCTCGGTAGAATCTTGCTCTGTAACTGCCGCAGACTGCCCCTGTCGGTTTTTTCCGTACATAGAACGGACAGGACAGGGCTTCCGACTCGCTATGGGCGGTCTTTTTTCCTTTCCGCTAAAGATACATTTCAAAGGCCGCCAGCTACCCGCTGGACGGGGATTTTTCAAAATTTCTTTCGCTTCTGTAATCCGGGTAGCAGGATTTTGGCAACCGGCGGGGCAGAGAATTTTTCCTTTCACTCCCTACACCACCGCGCTTTGAAATTTGCCAAACGGAACGGCTTATTTTCTCTTTGCTTCTTACTACGGACAAAAATCAAAAATGCCAAACGCCGGGGCAGAAAAGTTTCCCCCTCACTTACTACTACAATCTGAACAGGGCGAAATGGCCGGAAGCGGAACCGGGCAACAAAAAAAGCAGTAAATCTTTTTCAGACTTACTGCTTTCGCTGGCCGCGCCGGTGGCGGCTGGTATTCAGTTTTGAAAACTCATTTCATATTGGTATGATAAACGGAGAGTTATTGCGTTATGTTTTCAAAAGGAAATGATTGCTCCTTGAATATATCCCACAAAATATGCAATCGCTATACTTATCGCAATGCAGCATATACATAGTATTTCAGCAATAACCTTTTTCCCGGTTATTTTGTTTACAGACTTGCCGTAGTCAATAGTAGCCCATACCATTGAAAGTAAAAATAGAATTGCAATCCAATGAGTATGAAACGACAGTCCCATGCTAACAAATACATAGTTTGTGATGATGTAAAAGATGCTTCTAACTACAACTTCCGTCACTGTTGAAAGCTGATTTTTCATAAAACCTCTTGCCTCCTTAATTTCCTGTTTACTATCGGTCAAAGCGAAACTTGAACAGTGCGGCAATTAACTTCTGCTTCACATATTCCTCAACCTCGGCGTTGACTTTCCCGTGTACTTTGGAACAGTAGCGGATATATCCGGCGTAGTGGGAAAGAATGGTGTCGATTGCGTCCGGGTCGCCCTCATGCGCCTTGACGATTGTTTCATAGGGGAGAAGTTTATTCATACCGGCTCACCTCCATTTCCTTCCGAAGCCGTTGCAAGGCAAGCTGGATATGCCGCCCCGCTGTGCTGCGTGTCCGGCCGATATGTACGCCGATCACTCTCTGCGGCTGGCGCAGGAAGTAATAGCGGAAAATTTCTTCCTGTGCCTGCTCCGGCAAAAGGGCAAGGGCAGCGGCAAGTTCCGCATGGTACAGAACGGCGGTCTGGCCGCAGGCGGTAAAAAGGTATTCTTCAAGCTGTTCCGGCTCGGCAAGCTGGACAAACTTCTCATTCATCAAATAGTCAAGGGAAACTTCCCGTTCCCACCTCCGGCGCATCTTCAAAATTTCATCTATGGCGGCGTGACGAATGACAACCTTGCAAAAGGCGTTAAAGGTGTACTGGATATGCACTTTGTAGGCTTCATCTTCGGTCATGGAAATTCCCCCTCTCTGATAATAGTGCGGGGCGGCAGCACTTTTTGCTGTCGCCCCTTGATTGCCTGTCTGCAAAGGCGGGCGGGGCTGTCAACGGCGGCGCGTATGCGCCGTTCATCTTGACCGTTGACTGGCTCGACTGGCTTTGCTATTCCGTTATCTCTTTCAGTTATTGTCAAAGGAAATGTAGATAGTTAGACTATTGGGTATGTAGCTGATACTTAACCACTTTTCGTCGTTTGATAAAAGCGTCCCGATAGAAACATAGTTTTCTCCCTCGATTTCCTCTGATACATTTTCAATTACGGAAAAGCCTTCTTGGTTCAAAAGCTCCATATACTCGTTATAGTCGTTTTCGCTAATGCCGGTAAGGTTGATATTGCAATTCTCATGTTCTGTATCAAGTGTAGCCCATGCAACCGTACCAGGCGCAACAGGAAGCCCCTCTGTGTACTCATTCGCAGGCCAAACACCCTCGTCCAATTTTGTAACACTATTAGATTGCGTATTGTTCTCATTGCTTGTCGGTGTAGATGATGTATTTTGATTAGAACACGCAGCCAAAAAAATCATAACCATGATTGTGAATACAGAAATATACTTCTTCATTGGTTACCTCCTGTTTTTGTGTATGGTTCGGATAATTAACAAAATAGCAATAGCTGTTGCTGCAAACCCAATAGCCAAAAGGATTTGCGAAATATCAAAGGCAAACGCGCCCTCAATCTGTATATTTGTTGTCGCGTCGGCTTGTCCGATTGCTCCTTCTGGCACTTTTCCTGATTGCGTAACAGCATATACCGAAAAGGCAGCAACCGCGATAACAAGCGTAGCAAGAGTAGAAATGATGCCGTTCCTTTTTTTCGATTTGGTGTTATCAATACCAAACTGTTCTGCGGTGCTGTCTGCAAATTCTTTTGGCGTTCCCAAACGCTGGATAATCTGCTGCTCTGTTTCTCCATGCTCCATAGCAGACGCAAAAACTTCATTCAAGTCACGCACAACCTCTTTTTTCATTTTGCGTGGTAAAGATAGTTCCTTTTCAACCTGTTTGATATATTGTTCTTTCATTTGGACACCCTCGCTTGTTGATAACTTTCTATAAAGCCATTTACGCAGTTTTCATAGCTTGACCAAAATAAGATTAGTTCATCAAGTACATTCCTGCCTTTATCAGTTAAAGAATAATACTTTTTTGAGCCGCCATTTGCCGCAGCCGGAGCCAACCGGCATTTGATTAGTTCTGCTTCCTGTAAACGATACAAAATGGGATAAATGGTTCCCTCTTTCGCATATCCCAAAACAGACGCACTATTGTTCAATTCGGTTATAATTTCATATCCATAAGTTTCCTTGCGTCCGATTAGGCATAAGAGTATCATTTCCAGAGAGCCTTTTTTGAATTGCTGGACATATTTGTTATTCATATCGTCGCCTCTCTTTAGTTTCGCTATTTAGGTTAGCTAAGTAGCAACTATATTATATCTCTTCCGAAGTATCAGAGTCAATAGGCTTAACGAAAAAGTTACAAAGTGTGTGCGTAAGATAATAACGGAATAGTGGGTTGCTGTCTATCAATTCTTGTATGTTACTTTATGGCACATGAGCATTCGAGAAGGGTGTCACGGGTGATTCGGGTGAGAACAGGAAGCATGCAACGGGCATGGGACTGTATCTTGTCAGTGAGATGGCGCATGACCTAGGCATCACAGTGACGGCAAATTCAAAGTGGCAGAATGGATTTGAGATAGTACTTGAATTCCCGGATGTGGAGACAAAGATATAAAAGTGAGGAGGCAGATACAGCGTTGTGCGTATCTGCCTCCTCACTTTTTACCGGGATATTTTATAATAAATTTATGAGTGGCGGTCTGTTAATAATCACTTTGATATTTTATAATGTAAGCATTGGTTGTAATTTAGTTGATGGTGCAAAGTCAGTTTACGTGGACTGAAACTCAGTGGGAAAGGAGAATATAATTATGGAGATCAGAAAAGCGACAGCAGAGGATTTTGATATTGTATTTGATTTTATAGAGAAATTATGGACATATAATACATATGACAGGGAAGAAATACGCAAAGTATATATGGACGTCATAAATGACGAACGCAGCTTTGCGTTTTTATTATGGGATGAAGGCATTTGCAGAGGTATGTGCCATGGAGACTATTTCAATACATTCTGGATGTCGGGGCTCACATGCTATGTGTCAAGTCTCATAACAAGAGAGGAGGACCGTGGCAAGGGATATGGTGTGGCACTCCTGGATCATGCAAAGGAGCTTGCAAAGCAGAGGGGATGCAAGGCTATCACCCTTGATTCCGGACTTCCGAGGACAGGGGCACATGGCTTCTACGAGCACTATGGCTTTGAAAAGAGCTGCTACGGCTTTGAGATGATGATATAAATTATCTGTTGAGATTTGAAAGGAGACAAATATGTGTACAGCAGCGACATATAAGACAAAGAATTTCTATTTTGGAAGAACACTTGATTATGAATTCTCGTACGGCGATGAGATCACCGTGACTCCGAGAAATTACCCGTTTGAATTCAGATATATGGGCAGGAAGGACAGCCATTATGCCATGATAGGAATGGCACATGTGGCGGGTGGCTATCCTCTCTACTATGATGCTATAAATGAGAAGGGACTTGGAATGGCAGGCCTGAATTTCGTTGGAAATGCCGCGTATCAGGAAGTGGATGAGAGCGGTGACAGGGACAATGTAGCCCAGTATGAGTTTATTCCATGGATACTCGGAAGCTGTGCCAGTGTAGGTGAGGCAAGGGTGGCACTGGATAGGATGAACCTGACAGGAACACCGTTTTCCGAGCAGCTTCCTACAGCGCAGCTCCACTGGATCATCGCGGACAGAAATGGCGCCATAACAGTGGAGTGCATGGCTGACGGACTTCATGTGTATGAGAATCCTGTTGGGGTTCTCACGAACAACCCGCCATTTCCGCAGCAGATGTTCCTGCTCAATCAGTATATGGGACTGTCACCAAAGCAGCCTGTGAACACATTTGCACCTGAGGTTGGATTGAGCACTTACAGCCGCGGCATGGGAGCCATAGGACTTCCGGGGGATCTGTCGTCCACGTCGAGATTTGCCAGGGTGGCATTTGTGAAGCAGAACAGTCTGCCTGCGGATTCTGAGGTTGAGAGTGTAAGCCAGTTCTTTCACATACTTGGCTCTGTGGATCAGCAGAGGGGCTGCTGTGAGGTTGCGCCTGATAAATATGAGATAACCATATACACATCCTGCTGCAATGCTGACAAGGGAATATACTATTACAATACCTATGAGGGTCATCAGATAAATGCAGTGGATATGAACAGGGAGAATCTGGACGGCGCAGAGCTTGCCAGATACCCTCTTATCCAGGGGGAGAATATCAATTGGCAGAACTGATGTATGTGGCTTACAAGGGAGAAAGGATGCTGTATGAGTAAAAGCAAGGTTACAATAAAAGAAATAGCGGATATGGCAGGGGTGTCCATAGCTACAGTTTCCCACGTCATCAACAGGACTAGGTACGTCAGACCTGAGCTTGTGGATAAGATAGAGAAGATCATTGTAGAGACAGGATACCAGAATAAGATAGCTGATAAGGAGAGAAAACTGCTGGTTGGACGGGAGTCCACGATAGTTGCAGTCATTCCAAACATTGAAAGTACTATATACAGAGATATGGTAGCTTATGTGAAGCAGCTTGTCAGTGTGCAGGGATATCAGTTCCTTGTGGCGATAACAGACAATGATCTCAAGGAGGAGGCGCAGGTGCTTGCCGGACTTCTGGTGAATAAGAAGGTTGCAGGGATCATACATGCGCCGGTGAGTGATGTGGCATCTAACTACACAAAACTCATACAGTCGGGTGTTCCATTTGTCTGCGTGGAGAGAAATATACTTGGATCAGGGATAGACTCGGTTGAGTTTCGCGACCGAGAGGCTATATTTAAGGGCGCAGATTATCTGCTTGCGAGTGGACACAAAAATGTTTTGTTTTTCAGAGAGAGTACGGACAGTACCACCAGGGATGAGAGAACAAAAGGTTTCCTGAATGCTCTGGAGAAATACAATATAAATACAAATGATGCAAACATTGTTGATGTGACGTTGGAAAAAGGAGAGGATGACTGCATGCTGGCTATTCAGAAAGCCCTGCGCAGATACAGGCCGACCGCTGTACTTGCGGGGGGCAACAGAATAACTCTTTATCTTATGAAGACACTGAGAGATATGGGAATCGACTGTCCGGGAGAGATATCTGTGGTTGGATTTGGTGATGAGAGCTGGTCTGAACTTACTTATCCACCTCTTACAATACTGAGAAGAGATGTGAAGGGACTAAGTGCCAAGGCTGTTGGGATGTTGTTTGAGAAGATCAATACGGGAGTTGCCATATCGCATGACTGTTATGCAGATGTAGAGCTTGTAGTCAGAAAATCCACAAAGATGCTTGACAATGGACCATTTGGAGATAAAGCGGCAGCGCCGGATTCGGTTGTACTGACAAAAGAAGAGAAACACAGACTAAAGGCAGGACATTACAGGGTTGCGATCTCTTTCCACTATACCGGAACGTCTTGGGCAGAATTGCATGAGAAGGGAATTCGGGAGGAACTTGAGCAGTTTGGAATAGATGTGGTGTCGGTTATGGATGCGCACTTTGACTCGGAACTGCAGAATGCACAGCTTGATGGCATAAGACTTCAGAAACCGGATGCAGTTATAGCTATTCCAGCGGATGACAGCCGTACCAGAGAAAAGTTTCAGGAGCTTTCAAAAGTGTCAAAGCTGGTGTTCATAAGCAATGTTCCAGATGGTATGTCCAAGAACAGCTATGTGTCCTGTGTATCAGTAAATGAGTCGGAGAATGGAACGAACACGGGAAGAATGTTGGGAGAATATTGTAAGGAAAATAAGAAAAAAAAGGCAGGTTTTATTATTCATGGCGCGGCATTCTATGGAACAAGAGTCAGGGATAATGCTGCTGAGAGAATAATCAAGGACAGTTACCCGGATATTGACATAGTGACGATCAGGAGCTTTGGAGAAATATCCAATGCATATCAGGTAGCCAAGGATGTGATAACTGCCAATCCTGAAATTGAGGCAATGTATGTGAGCTGGGATCGCCCAGCGCTTCTGGCTATAAAGGCGCTCAAGGAGCTTGGCAGGGAGGATGTGGCGGTGTTCACAACTGATCTTGACCATGGTATAGCCCGGTGCATGGAAGAAGGAATAGTCAAGGGACTCAGCACGCAGAGACCATACGAGCAGGGAAGAGCGGCTGCGGCAGTTGTTGCCAAGTCCCTGGTAAGTGAAGAACAGCTTCCAAAGTATGTGGGAGTTCAGCCGTATCAGGTCGAGCCAAAACAGCTCAGGCTTGCATGGAAGGAAATCTTCCATGAGTCCATGCCGGACAGACTTGGGTGATATGACATCCGTCAGAGAGAAAATTGTATCTTTCTGGCGGATTTTTTGCGTTTACACACAAGACCTTGGAAGATTGTATCTTTTTCGCCTGAGAAGTTCCCAAGGATACAATTTTGTGTCCAAGTTGCTGTAACCACACCCAAAAGAGAAAATTCCCGGGGAAGTGGTACCGGAGACAAAGGACAAGATTACAAGATACAAGGTGACAAGTAACGGGTGTCAATCATACACTACAAATCCCATAAGTATGACATATCGTAAAATATTTACGTAAAAAATAATAAAAGACCTGCGAACCCTATAATGCAATCGAGTGTTATTTGTACATAATGACGAATAAGCAATAAATAAAACACTTGATATTGACAATAACCGACAAAGGTTATATCATCAAAACATGCAAAGGACGAAAAACAGTTTAAAATTTACGTAAATTAAACCGGTTGTAAACAGTTTTTCGACAACGAGTTAGCAAAAACGAAATACATGATATTGGAGGTAAAAATTATGAGAAAGATTAAGAAGTTATTAGCAGTTGGAGCATGCCTGTGCATGTCACTCAGTTTACTGGCAGGTTGTGGATCAGGAGCAGGAGGCGCATCGGACGGCGGTTCATCTGAATCAGGTACAAAGCAGGAGAGCACGAAGTCATCCGACCTGTCATTTGCATTCTGTACAAACACACTTAACAACACATTCCAGAGTTCAATAGATGCAAAGCTCAAGGAACTCTGTGATGCGAACGGAATATCATATACATGTCTTGATCCTGACTACGATCTGAACACACAGCTCAGCCAGTTATCAGACGTGGCAAACAGTGGATACGACGCAGTGTTCATCATCCCAGTTGATTCAGCAGGTATCACATCTGGTCTTGCAGAGATCAAAGATGCAGGAATCCCAATCTTCAATGTAGATACAGCAGTTATCGAGGATGACATAGAGAACTTTGTAACACAGTTCGTTGGAACAAATGCATACATGGCAGGACAGCTTGTAGGTGAGCAGATGGTTAAGGATTATCCGGATGGAGCAGACATTGCGATCCTTGACTTCCCATCAAATGAGAGCTGTGTAGAACGTGTAAATGGTTTCCTCGATGGTCTCGGTGACAACAAGGACAAGTTCAATATTGTGGCACAGCAGGATGGCGAGGCTGCACTTGATGCATCAATGAGTCTTGCAGAGGATATCATCACAGCAAACACAGATCTTCAGGCATTCTTCTGCATCAATGATCCATCAGCACTCGGTGCTGCAGCAGCAGTTAAGGCAGCAAATAAGACTGGCAAGATCGGCGTGTACAGTATCGATGCTTCACCAGATGGCAAGCAGGCACTCATTGACGGTGAGTTCACAGCAGTTGCATGTCAGGTTCCTGTACAGATTGCAGAGTATGCATTCAACGCAGCACAGAAGTATGTAGGCGGAGATACGACCATTGACGAGAAGAAGGTATATCTTGATTCACACCTTGTACTCAAGGATGAGGCAGAGAAGACAGTTAACGACTGGCAGTAAAGCCGGACCGGCTCCGAAAATAATAGTGAGGAGCTGAACCCGGACTTGGCAGATATGACACAATGTAGATGCATATAACACGGGATAGACCGGGGATCTGAGATCTCCGGCCGTGATCCCGAAAAAGCAGGATAACAAAAGATCTATTTTAGAAACTTGGAGGTTTAATATGGGACAGACAGTTCTGGAAATGATAGGGATAAAGAAAAGCTTCTCTGGAATATATGCTTTAAGCGGCATCGACTTTTCCCTTGAGCTGGGAGAGGTACACGCACTGCTCGGTGAGAATGGTGCAGGAAAGTCCACACTGATCAAGGTCCTCGGCGGAATTTACCAGCCCGACAGCGGAATCATCAAGGTAAATGGCAAGGAGGTCAAGATCAACGGAGTTCCGGCTGCCAGAGAGAATGGTATAGGAATAATACATCAGGAAATCGTACTTGTTCCATATCTTTCGGTGGCACAGAACCTGTTTCTCGGCAGAGAGATAAGGACAAAGCTTGGAACATTGGACTTTGCAGAGATGAACAGAAGAGCAGAGGAGATGATATCATCCCTCGGTGTGAATATAAAGGCAGACACGATAGTAGAAAATTTGACCATCGCACAGCAGCAGATGGTGGAGATCGTTAAAGCGGTCTCATTCAACGGCAAGATAATAGTTATGGATGAGCCAACCTCATCACTTTCAAATGAGGAGGTTGAGCAGTTATTTGAGATCATTGAAAATCTCAGAAAGAAAAAGGTAAGTATAATCTACATCTCCCACAGAATGGAGGAGCTCTTCAGAATATCTGACAGAGTTACCGTCATCAGGGATGGTGCATACGTAGGAACAAAAAAGACATCAGAGACAAGCCCGAATGAGCTGGTTGCGATGATGGTAGGAAGAGATCTGGAGAGCTTCTATGCCAGAGATTACTGTGACATGGACAAAGCGGAGACTGCTCTGGAGGTAAGGAATCTTTCTCAGACAGGTGTCTTTGAAGATATAAGTTTTTCAGTACATAAGGGCGAGATCCTGGGATTCTCAGGTCTGGTAGGTGCCGGACGAAGTGAGATCATGGAGGCGATATTTGGCGCAACACGGCTCACATCGGGAGAGGTGATACTCGGAGGAAAGCCGGTTCACTTCAAGAATCCAATGCAGGCTATCAAGGCAGGCATAGCACTGGTTCCGGAGGACAGAAAGAAACAGGGCCTTGTACTTGGCAACAGCGTGGCATTTAACCTCACACTTTCATCCCTCAGATTCTATATGAATGGAATCGCTATAAGTGAGAGAAAACGAGGCGAGGTAATTGACCATTATTCACAGAGACTGAGGATAAAGGCGGCATCGCCTGAGATTGAGGCGGGCAGCCTGTCAGGCGGAAACCAGCAGAAGGTGGTTCTGGGCAAATGGCTTGCAACCAAGCCGGATGTACTTATTCTGGATGAGCCGACCAGAGGCGTGGATGTAAATGCAAAATTTGAGATATACACAGTAATCAATGAACTGGCAAAGGAAGGCATAGCGATAATCATGGTATCCAGTGAGCTTCCTGAGATCATCAACATGTGCGACAACGTATGTGTGGTCAGAGCCGGAAGACTCGTGAAGAAGCTGTCAAAGGACGAGCTCTCACAGGAAGAGATAATGAAATACGCTGCAGGAGGTATCGAATAATATGGGCGAGACAAAGAAGAATTCAAAAGCAACTTCTATATTAAAGAACAATCCCCTGACATCCATAGTCAAGGGCAACATAGGAATCATAGTGGTTCTGATAATCATGTGTGTGGCGGTAGCACTTGCCACGGACAAGTTCCTCACGACCAACAACATCATATCAGTGCTTAGACAGATATCGATCAACACATACATAGCACTTGGAATGACACTGATAATTATACTTGGACACATCGACTTGTCAGTTGGATCGATAGTAGCCATGTCGGGAACCCTGACCGTAGGATTCATAGTTAACCAGGGACTCCCTCTCGGCGTTGCCATAGTAGCAGGACTTCTGGTTGGTACAGCAGCGGGCTTTATAAGTGGTTTTATAGTTGCTAACTTCAAGGTGCCTGCATTCATCATCACAATGGCCATGATGAACATAGCAAGTGGTATAGCTTATGTCTACACAGGTGGACAGTCAACACGTATCACCAACAAGATCTTCATCGAGATCGGAACAGGATACCTGTTCAATGTGATCCCACTCCCTGTAGTGTACATGGTAGTGCTCATCATACTGTTCAGCTTCATCCTCAGCAAGACAAAGTTTGGAACATATGTATATGCGATAGGTGGTAACCGTGAGGCTGCAAGACTCTCAGGTGTACCTATCAAGAAGATAGAGATCGTAGTATTTACAATATCTGGACTTCTCTCAGCATTTGCAGGACTTGTACTTTGTTCAAGAATGTACTCAGGCCAGCCTTCAGTAGGAAGCGGATACGAACTTGATGCCATCGCAGCCTGCGTACTTGGCGGAACATCCATGACAGGAGGTAAAGGAAGGATCAGTGGAACCGTATTTGGTGCCATGGTCATCGGAATCATCTCAAATGGTCTTAACCTTATCGGAGTGTCATCATACTGGCAGCTCATCATCAAGGGTCTTATCATCGCATGTGCGGTACTCCTTGATGGACAGAAGGGCAAGCTTGAGCTTCTCAAGAAGAAGAAACTGGCAGCAAACTAGTAGAAAGAGAGGATTGATAATATGGAGATTTTTAGAAAGATGTCCTTCGCGGATTCCACGGGAGATGCAATACCTTTCTACCACGAGGGCAAATATCATATATTCTCACTGACTTCCCCTCCGGGAACAACAGTGTACCCGGCAAGACTCAGAACAACATGGAGCCACAGTGTATCAGATGATCTGGTGCACTGGGAGGAGCTTCCTACAGCGCTCTATCCGGGCGAGGGCGACGAGCCGGATGCATCAGGAGTATGGACTGGATCAGTCATATACGGCGAGGGCAAATACCATGCATTCTATACAGGCTACTGCCTCACCGCAGAGTATCAGCAGACCATATGCCACGCTACAAGCGACGATGGAATCACGTGGGTGAAGGATGCAGCCAATCCGGTCATCACACCTATGATAGAGCTTTACGAGAAGCTTGACTGGAGAGATCCATATGTATTCTACAATGAGGAGGACAAATGTTACTGGATCCTCATATCAGCGAGAAGGTTGGATATGCCGATAACCAGAAGAGGATGTATAGTTCTCTACAGATCAAAGGATCTGGTCAACTGGGAATATTACGGACCGATATATTCACCGGGACACACCAACTGTCCTGAGTGCCCTGAGATGTACAAGATGGGAGACAATTGGTATCTCTCATACTCAAGATTCTCAGAATATGTAAATACAATATACAGAGTTGCAAAGTCACCATTTGGCCCATGGAGAAAGCCAAAGAAGGATGGCATAGGCGGAAGAAGATTCTACGCAGCCAAGTCCATGCAGGATGATGACGGCAGACGCTTCTACTTCGGTTGGGCTCACGACAGAGCAGACAGAAGCGACAGAGGTGAATGGTACTGGGGCGGAACCTTCTGCGTGCCGCATGAGGTAGTTGCCACAGCGGATGGAGGACTTGACGTAAAGCTTCCAAAGGAATATGAGCATGTATTTGAGAAGCCTGTGGCATGGGATTACATCCCTGTACTTGGAAATGCAGAGCTTCACGGAGACAGACTGGTTGAGATGGATTCAGTAAGCACATGTACATACGGATTCCTTGGACACAACGAGGAGAGCTACATGCTGAAGTGCAAGATCATGCCTAGAGAGGTGTATGACCATTTCGGTATACTGCTCAAGTCAGACAAGGAAGCAAGCGGATGCCTTCTCCTTGAGTTCGATGTGGCCATGCAGAGAGTGTCACTGGTAAATCTTCCTATGGGAGTTGACCCGTTCTGGGTTCAGTCCTGTCAGGCTGTGCCTCCTGCAACGGAGCCGGGCCCTGATGGAGTCAGAGTGTGCGAGAAGACATTTGACATAACAGAGGGCAGCGAGATAGATGTGAAGATCATCGTTGACCATGATATGGTGGAGGTATTTGTCGGAGAACAGGTGGCGTTTACATACAGAATATATGCGAAGCCTGAGTTTGAGACGGGACTTCTGGCACAGGATGCAAGAGTAGAATTCTATGACATAGAGATCACAGGAAAGTAAAATTCACAAGGAGGATCCAACATGGAAAAGAAATATGATGTTGTGGCTCTTGGTGAGTTCCTGATAGACTTTACACCTGCCGGAAGCACTGATTCCGGGATGAAGCTCTTCGAGCAGAATCCCGGAGGGGCTCCAGTAAACATGCTCACGGCAGTCGGTAAAGCCGGGCTTAAAACTGCCTTCATTGGTAAGGTTGGAGATGACATGCACGGCAATTTCCTTGTTGAGACGGCAAAGCAGGCAGGGATAGATACCAGAGGTATAGTGGTTGACAATACGGTATTTACCACTTTGGCATTTGTCACTCTGGATGAGAACGGAGAGCGTGAATTCTCATTTGCCAGAAAGCCGGGAGCGGACACAATGCTCTGTTACAAGGAAGTGGATGCCGACCTGTTAAGAGACACAAAGGTGTTCCATATAGGTTCGCTGTCTCTTACGGATGAACCGGCCAGAACCACCACGTTTCAGGCGGTGAAGGAGGCAAAGAAATACGGCGCGGTGATATCGTATGATCCGAACTACAGAGCACCGCTGTGGGACAGCAGAGAAAATGCGATGGAGAGGATGAAGAGTATTCTTCCATTTGTAGATATAATGAAGCTTTCGGACGAGGAAACAGCGCTACTCACACCATTTTCCGATCCGGAAGAGGCAGCAGAGTATCTTCTGGGAAGCGGCGTAAGACTTGTTGCGGTCACCCTGGGAAGTGAGGGTGTGCTGATATGCAGCAGGGATGGAAGCCGGAAGGTTCCCGGATTCGTCAGCCATGTGGTAGATACGACGGGGGCTGGAGATTCATTCTGGGGAGCATTTGTATCACAGCTTGTCAGAGCGGATAAGAGACTGGAGGAGTTCAGTATAGATGAGCTTGCAGAGTGTGCAAGATACGGAAATGCGGTTGCGAGCCTGTGTGTCGAGAAGCGCGGAGGACTCAGATCGATTCCTGAAGAGAGCGAGACATTTGAGAGACTCGCAGTAAAGTAAGTGTACTACAATTTTTCACATAAAATTTTCCCTTAACCCTGAAGGCCGGAGAGTTTCCGGCCTTCTTTTTTGTACAATCTAACATTTGGACAGTATAACCATTCAAAAGTGCATTGACTCATAATTCCATTTCCTATAATATGTGGCTGGTGAACAAAAAAAATCATATATACCACATATTATTAGGAAGAGGAATAAATATGAAGAGTAGATTGACGAGAAAAGAAATGCTTCCGCTTGTGGGAATGACCGTCTCGGCGTTCATATTCAACACATCGGAATTTATGCCAATTGGCTTGCTGACAGACATTGCAAAGTCGTTCAGCATATCGGAGTCGAAGGCGGGAATGCTTATCACAGTGTATTCGTGGATAGTCATGCTGTTGTCCCTGCCGCTCATACTTCTTGTGTCGAAGATAGATTTCAGGAAGCTGTTCATGGGAACGATCGCACTGTTTGGAATATGCCAGATCATGTCCGTGATCGCGCCGACATACGGAGTGCTCATGGCATCGCGTATAGGCGTTGCGTGTACCCATGCGATATTCTGGTCGATAGCTTCACCGGTTGCCATAAGACTTGTAAATGAAGAACACAGATCATTTGCACTGAGCATGGTCGTGACTGGAACATCCATAGCTACTATAGCCGGACTTCCGCTTGGAAGACTTGTTGGACAGTATATGGGATGGAGAGTTACATTCCTCATCGTTGGAATCATAGCATTTGCGGTTCTGGTGTACATGGCATTTGTATTCCCTAAGATCGCAAGCGGAGAGCAGTTCCATGTGAAGGATCTCCCTGCTCTTCTGAAGAATCCGGTGCTCATCTGCCTGTATATTCAGACGATACTGTTCGTGCTTGGATACTACACGGTGTACAGTTATATAGAGCCGTTCATGCAGCAGGTTGCAAAGCTCCAGAACAATGTCATCACTGTAGTGCTCCTGATATTTGGAGCGATGGGACTTCTCGGAAGCTATCTGTTCTCAAAGCTTTATGACAAGCACAGATTTGCATTCATCGGTACAGTCATGGCAACTCTTCTTGTGTGGCTGCTGCTTCTGCTTCCGGCGTCAAAGACGTTGGCGACCATGGTACTCCTATGTGCATTCTGGGGAATAACAGCCATGGCGTTCAATGTGACCACGCAGTCGGAGGTCATCAGAAGTGTTGATGAGAAGAGCTCCGCAGTGGCGACTGCCATATATTCAGGACTTTTCAACCTCGGTATCGGAGGTGGAAGCTGGATCGGCGGAATTGTGTGCGACAAGGGCGCGATATCATATATCGGTTTTGTAGGTGCGGTGTTCGCGGTTATATCGGTGCTGTTCTTTGCATTTGTACTTCTAAGAAAATTGAGACAGAGTGTGAACTGACAGAGTATTTGCATATAATTAAATGTAATTGAAATATAATAGCGCGGCAGTGCTGGCATGCGGGTTCGGCTTGGAACATGGCATGTCAGGACTGCCGTTTTTTAGTAAGTTTCAAATAATGGGTTGACATATTATCAAAATGATAATATCATACAAATAACCGGGAGATATTATCAAAAAGATAATAAGTTGGAACGCATGCAGATGCAGGAGGAGAAGAATTATGGACGATAACAGGAAAAAGACGCTTATAGTGGTTGACATGCAGAATGATTTCATTGATGGGGCTCTCGGAACAAAGGAGGCTGCAGCCATCGTGGAGAATGTGAAAAAGAAGATAAAGGAGTATGCTGACCGCGGGGATGAGATCATCTTCACAAGGGATACGCATTATGAGGATTACATGGAGACGAACGAGGGAAAGCATCTCCCGGTTCCGCACTGTATAGAGGAGACTGAGGGCTGGGAGATCGCAGCAGGTCTTGAAGTCCCGGGCGCTATATACATCAACAAGACCAGCTTTGGATATACAGGATGGGGAGACTTCGATCTTCAGGATGTTGAGATGGTAGGTCTCTGTACGGATATATGTGTCGTGTCGAATGCTCTGATCATCAAGGCTCTGTACCCTGAGATAAATGTAAAGGTTGATGCGAGGTGCTGTGCAGGAGTGACGCCGGAGAGCCATGAGGCTGCGCTCGCCACCATGGCGATGTGTCAGGTGGACATAATCAGATAACGGCGGAAATATAAAGGAGGATGAAGCATACGTATGAAGACATATGAGATGAGTGACGAAGAGAAGGAATTCCTTGCCGGATATGACCTGACAAAATATGACAGGCCATCTGTTGCCGCGGATGTGGTTGTATTTTCAGTTATGAAGGATGACGAGTGCGAGGATGTAAGAAGACTTCAGGAGAAGAAGCTCAAGATACTACTGATAAGAAGAGGTGGATTCCCATATAAAGGAAGCTGGGCTATGCCCGGTGGGTTCTGCAGAAAAGGTGAGGATGTCATAGATTCGGCCAGAAGAGAGCTTTGCGAAGAGACCGGTATAGGAGATGCATATGTAAAGCTTGTCGGAGTGTATGGCGAGCCGGGCAGAGACCCGAGAGGCTGGGTCATATCATCAACTTATATGGCACTTATGAACGCCGGAGCCTGTAGCCTTAAGGCAGGAGATGATGCACAGGATGCAAGATGGTTTACGGTTGAACTGACAGAGGTGTCAGGCACAGGCGAAGAAATTGCGAAAAATGAAGTTGAAGCTTCATATAAAGTCCAAAACGGGAAAAGATACAGGCTGGTTCTCAAGAATGCAGACTCTGATATAAAACTTACGGCAGTGCTGCGAAAAACAGATATGAGCTCATGCGGACGAAGCTCGGACAGCTACGACATAGAGGAATGTGAAGGACTGGCATTTGACCACGCAAGAATCATAACAGAGGCGGTGCTAGGACTGCGGGAGGATGTCAGGAGAGATATGAAGCTGGCATTTGACCTGCTGCCGGATAGATTTACACTCACTGAGCTTCAGAATGTATATGAACAGATATGGGACATGGAACTTACCACACCTAACTTCAGAAGAAAGATTGTGGAATATGTTGAGGAGACTGATGCATATCAGTCCGGTGAGAGATACAGACCTGCCAAACTGTTCACACGAAGGAATGATGCAAGGAAGTAGAGACTATAGTGTAGTGGATTGATGTTTAAAAGGGAGGAATGAATAGATGACATTTAAGAAATTTATAAAAAATGAGATAGAGGGCTGGAAGAAGCTGGAGGTCACCTGGCTGCTTATCGCATGTGCAGTCATCGTTGGGCTGTCCATATATTGGGATGATACGGTTATGGGAATCATATCGTCCACCACAGGCGTGGTCTGTGTAGTGTGCACGGGAAAAGGAAAGTTGTCAGCGTACATATTCGGTCTTGTGAATACTGTGCTTTACGCGGTTATATCGTATAAGGCTGCACTGTACGGAGAGACGATGCTCAATGCGCTATATTATGTGCCTATGCAGTTTGTTGGATTCTATGTGTGGTCAAGACATATGAATGATGAGACGCATGAGGTCAGAAAGAAACACATGAAGGCGGTGGGAAGGATATTCATGGTGCTGGCGGTGGCACTTGGCACATTTCTGTATGGGTTGCTGTTAAAGAGACTCGGGGATGCCATGCCATTTGTGGATGCGTTTACAACGGTTTCATCGGTTGTGGCGATGGTTGTATCTGTAAGAATGTTCGCGGAGCAGTGGTGGATATGGATTGCGGTAGATGTGTTTACAATATATATGTGGGCACAAAACTTTGTGAGTGGCAATGACAACATAGCAACGCTGCTCATGTGGATAGTGTACCTTGGAAATGCCGTTATTATGTGCGTCAGATGGGAACGTGAGGTCAGAAGAAATCGCCTGGACGAAGTACACGTTTTCGAAGACGGCACGGCAACAGAGTAAGGGAGGCTGACAAGTTATGTATAGATATAAGGTAGGAATGTATGGGGGTTCGTTTGATCCGCTTCACATAGGACACATCCACGACATCATACGTGCTGCGGCGATGTGTGAGGAACTGTATGTGATGATAAGCTGGTGTGAGGGCAGAGAGTCTGCCTCAAAGGAACTGAGATATCGCTGGATACTTAACAGTACAAGACATCTGCCAAATGTGAAGATAATCATGATAGAGGATAAGGCGGTCTCAAAAGAAGAATATAATACGGATTATTATTGGGAAAAGGGAGCACAGGATATCAAGGACACGATAGGAAAGCCTATAGATGCAGTGTTCTGTGGTTCGGATTATCTTGGAACCGGCAGGTTTGAGAGCCTGTACTGTCCGGAGAGTGAGGTCGTGTACTTTGACAGGGCGGAGGTTCCGGTATCCTCGACAGAGATCCGTGAGTGGGCGACGGCGCATTGGGAGTATATTCCAGAGGTGTGCAGGGATCACTACGTCAGAAAGATTCTGGTTGTCGGCGGTGAATCCACAGGAAAATCCACACTGGTTGAGAATCTTGCGCTGGCATATAACACAAATTTTGTACGGGAGATAGGACGTGACACCTGTGAGTACGCGGGTGGCGAGAATTTCATGGTTGAAGATGATCTGGTGGAGAACTTCATCAGACAGAAGGACGAGGTACGCAGGGCAGCCAGGCATAGCAACAGACTGTTGTTTGTGGATACCGATGCACTGACTACGGGATTTTATTGTGATCTGCTCATGGATGATGATGAACAAAAACGCAGGCTTACAGATATGGCGGGCGCGATAAATGCAACAAATAAGTGGGATCTTGTGTTGTTCCTTGATCCTGATGGAACGGATTTTGTCCAGGATGGGACCCGGAATGAGAAAATAATGCGGGAGAGAAGGCATTACAGCGATTTGCTCAAGGCGTGGTTTGACAAGTATGGGGTACACTGTGAGACGATATCGGGAGATTATCTTGACCGATTCAACACTGCGAAAAAACTGATTGAGGAACGACTTGCGATAACCACTGTATTTTAAATGACAATTGATCGTATATATTAACATCTACGACATGGTTTTTAAAACAACGTGTTGTGGATGTTTTTGTCTGTTTTTTATCGTATTTATGACTATGAATAAAAAGCCAATGATGATACAATAGTAGATAATATAACAATTATATAGTAGGAAAAGGCTGAAAAAGTAAATGAAATGCAAAATTAAAACGTACAGGTGAAGACAGAACCGTACAAATATATTGGAGAGGTGGACAAACATGGCAAAGTATATCTTGAGCTGCTGCTCAACAGCAGATCTTTCAAAGGAGCATTTTGACAAAATAGACGTAAAATATATATGCTTTCACTACGAGCTTGATGGTGTGGAGCATCCTGATGACCTGGGACAGACCATGCCATTTGAGGAATTTTACAGAAAGATGACAGATGGTGCGGCTACGAAGACCTCGCAGGTGAATTCAGATGAATATTATGATTTCTGGAAACCTTATCTTGAACAGGGGTATGACATACTTCACTTGACATTGTCATCGGGAATAAGCGGGTCTATAAACTCTGCAAATATTGCCAGGGAGGATCTGGAGGAAGAATTCCCTGACAGGAAACTCTATGTGGTTGATTCCCTGGGGGCGTCCTCGGGCTATGGGCTGATCATGGACACGCTGGCAGGAATGAGAGATGAAGGCAAGTCCATAGACGAGCTGCATGACTGGATAGAACAGCATAAGCTGGATCTGAACCACTGGTTCTTCTCAACGGATCTCACGTTTTATATCAGAGGCGGAAGAATATCCAAGACTGCTGGAACGGTTGGCACAATACTTGGAATATGTCCACTTCTCAACATGGATGACGAGGGCAGGCTGATACCGAGATCAAAGATAAGAGGTAAAAAGAAGGTTATTCAGGAGATAGTAAAGCGCATGGAGGAGAATGCACAGGATGGGCTTGATTATTCCGGTAAGTGCTATATATCGCAGTCTGCATGTATGGATGATGCCGAGGCTGTGGCAAGGCTTGTTGAGGAGAGATTTCCAAAACTTGACGGCAAGGTGGAGATCGATTATATAGGAACTACCATAGGAAGTCATACAGGACCTGGCACAGTTGCCTTGTTTTTCTGGGGCAAAAGACGTCAGGGGTAGGATAATACATTGTGCATTCTTTTTTCCACTGCTATAATATAGGAAGAGTTTATATTTATTAATTTTTGATGCGCTTGGGCCGATTTTGATATTTAAGACCGGACGATACGGGCTATGTGGCGAAGGCTGGAGGAGAGAGAATGGATAATACAATTGATAAAAGCATACAAATGGACAGTCAGATGAAAGAATTCTTCGAGTGCATAAGCGGGGACGCGGATACACAGCAACAGAGAATCCAGTGTATAAGGAATGGTCTTGCTGCTATTGCTGACAGGCTCAGGCTGGGAAAGGCGGAGATTACTGTTGATATTCCGAAAAACAGGTTTATGCCGCTTGGAGAAAGAAGCAGCGCGGTATTATACGAGGAAGAAGGGGCTGAATTGGGTACCCCCGTTGATATAGAGATGAAGATCAGAACCGGTGGTACTGTGTTTATCAAGGATTATCCATATGGTCCGGGTTATTCAGAAGAGGAGATACAGACACACAGGTTTATATTTAGGGAGATATTTATTCAGTACAACCGGACATTGGCTCAGTGCATGCTTGAAAAGATCATGAATACAGATATCAACACGGGTGTTGCCAATCAGAATTCCCTGATGTATTATGCGGTGAATCTGATAAAAAACGGACGAATTGGTGATTATACAGGCATATTTTTTAATATCCACAATTTCAAGTATGTGAATAAGGTTTTTGATTATTCACAGGGAGATGTGATACTTAGAAATTATGCGCATATGGTGAAGTCATATCTTGACAGCGATGAGGAGATAGCAAGGCTTGGAGGAGATAATTTTGTTGTAATCTGTCGTAATGAGAATGCGTCTGATTTTATAAGCAAGATTAAAGATGTTCATATGAGTCATGAGTTCAGATCTGTCAAAAGAGAATTACAGCTGGGAGTTACAGCGGGTATAGCCTGCCTGGAAGGCGTTGATAAACCGAGGGAAGTTATGGCCAGAACCAGCATTGCGTATCAGGCAGCAAGAAAAACCGGAGCGGGCTCTATAGTGGTATATACAAAAGAGATTCAGAAGCAACTTATGGATGATCAGGAGATTCTGGCTGCTTTTCCCCAGGCACTTGCTGCGGGCGAATTTGTAGTATATTATCAGCCAAAGGTGAGGATTGCGGATAAAAGTATATATGGTGCGGAGGCACTTGTCCGCTGGGTGAGAGATGGACAGGTGGTTACACCTGCGAGATTTATACCGCAGTTTGAGAG
>NZ_JBCPDQ010000012.1:0-6231 GCF_040915325.1 Coprococcus sp. RTP21281st1_F1_RTP21281_210402 | reverse complement strand
ACGCATAACCGGTACCATAGACAGATTTGGGATAGACAGAAGCTATATTGAGATAGAGCTCACAGAAAGTGAGGATTATCAGAATTATGAGATCATGTCAAGCGTGATAGAAAGACTCAAGGAACGAGGCATAAGTACATCCATAGATGATTTTGGCACAGGATTTTCTTCACTCAACATGATCAAAAAGGTTGACCTTGATACCATCAAGATAGACAAATCGCTGATACCTTTTGACGATGTAAACAATAATAAGCACCAGGATATAGTAATGTTTTCAAGCATAATAAACCTCATAGGCAGACTCGGGAAAAAGTCAGTTGCGGAGGGCGTTGAAACAACTCAGCAGCTTGACTATCTGGAAAAGCTTGGCTGTGATATAGTACAGGGATATGTGTTTGACAAGCCCCTGCCAAAGGATGAATTTGAGCAAAGGCTGGAATCGGGATATTAAAAAGCGGCAATGGAGCCATATGAACTCCATTGCCGCTTTTTGTGTATGTAGTAAAACGGTAAAATATATATACATGGGGACTTGTTTCTTCACCGGGAAAATGATAAAACTGTTGAGAGGATTGATAAAGAAACACAGAAAAAACTGCTGCTTGAGATGGGGGTTGCCAGGGAAGTGGCTGACCGTGTTATATTTATGGCTAACGGGATCATAGTCGAGGATGGAACCCCGGAGCAGCTGTTCGGAAACCCGCAGAATGACAGGACAAAGGCGTTTCTCAGTTCAATTCTCAACACATAATAGAGTGCCTGTATGTTGTATGCTGTGGCACTGACTAAAAAGAACGAGAGGTTTCACAGATGAAGAGTAGACAGGTAAGGAATTCACTGCTGCTAGTTTTGACAGCTTTTATATGGGGCGTAGCCTTTGTTGCGCAGAGACAGGGAGGAGATGCGGTTGGACCGTTCTCTTTCAACGGAATAAGGTCACTGATTGGCGGTGCTGTTCTTATACCGGTCATATTTATAATTGACAGGGTAAAACCATCTGATAGGAAACCGAGTAATAGATCAGATAGAAAGAGACTTGTGATTGGAGGTATATGCTGTGGAACTGTTCTGTTCCTGGCAAGCTCTGCACAGCAGCTTGGACTTTATATGGGAACACCGGCGGGAAAAGCGGGATTTCTCACAGCGTGTTACATATTGCTGGTTCCAATTCTGAGTCTGTTTTTGAAGAAGAAATGTGGCTGGAATATATGGCTTGGAATAGTTATAGCTGTGGTGGGGCTTTATCTGCTTTGTATGAGCAGCTCACTGTCATTTCAGAGCAGTGATCTTATGGTGCTTGTATGTGCATTGCTTTTTGCAGTACATATACTTGTGATAGACCATTTCTCACCGCTTGTGGATGGAGTCAGAATGTCATGTATACAGTTTTGGGTATGCGGGATTCTCAGCATATTCCCGGCGTTTTTCTCGGAGATGCATCATAGTGTGGCTGGAATTGCGGCATGGGTGCAGCCTCTCGGTACATTGAGTGCGTGGATTCCGATACTCTATGCAGGAGTGTTGTCATGTGGCGTGGCATATACACTTCAGATAGTTGGACAGAACGGACTAAATCCCACTGTCGCTTCAATGATCATGAGCCTTGAGTCGGTATTCTCTGTCATTGCCGGTTGGATCATCCTTGGAGAACGTATGGGGGTAAGACAGCTTGCAGGATGCGGGCTGATATTTGCCGCAATACTTCTGGCACAGATCCCGGTCGGACGAGGAAAGAAAGAGATGGCATGAACGTCTTGAGAGCCGATGATAAAAATACTTTGTTTTCACAAGAAAAGATATGCAGCGGGCGTACATATATCGTTGAAACACTTGAAAAAAATGCGAGTTTTTATTTACTTGCAAAAATGGGTTGACATTAAAATACTTCAGTGCTAGTTTAGGTACCGAACAAAGAGCAAATGCAAAGAACAGAATACGGTCGTCAAAGATCGCATACTTCAGAGAGCCGCCGGTTGGTGTGAGACGGTGTATGTCCTTGATGATTATCCTCTGCGAGCAGTGCACTGAATTCCCTGGTCATGAGATGCCAGAGACATTAGGTGTCACCGGTTTTCTACCGTTACATAGAAGCTTATTTCAATAGACAGTGAGTAGTGGTCAGGCGAGATAAGGTCAGAGAGGTCATCCTTTTATGATGGCAAATAAAGTGGTAACGCGGAAGTATACAGGCTTTCGTCTTTATGAGATTGCATAAAGACGAAAGCCTTTTTTAATTTACTCTTTGCAAAAATGAGATATCGCCATAAGGCGTGAGAAAGGAGAAAGATATGAATAGTTTGGTAATTGTTCTTATCGCAGTAGTAGTTTTAGGTGCTGGCTATCTGGGCTATGGAAGATGGCTTGCAAAGAAATGGGGTGTAGATCCAAATGCAAAGACACCAGCAGTTGCAAATGAGGATGGCAAGGATTATGTACCATCATCAAAGCTTACAGTATTTGCACATCAGTTTTCATCGATAGCAGGTGCCGGCCCTGTCCAGGGACCTATCATCGCAGCCATGTTCGGATGGGTACCAGTTTTACTCTGGCTGCTTGTCGGAGGCGTATTCTTTGGTGCAGTTCAGGATTTTGGTTCACTTTACGCATCAGTTAAAAATGGTGGTAAGTCAATAGGACTTGTCATCGAGAAGTACATAGGCAAGGCAGGAAGAAGATTCTTCTCACTGTTCTGCTGGCTCTTTACACTTCTTGTTATAGCAGCATTTACATCGATGGTTTCATCGACATTTAACGGTTTCACAGCAGGCGCTGACGGAGCTGTGACAAAGAACTTCAATGGTGCTGCAGCTGCTACAGTTTCAATGCTGTTCATAGTAGTAGCCATGGTATTCGGTGTGGTTATGAAGACATGCAAGAATATGAAGGAGTGGCTCAAAGCTATAGTAGCTATCGTCCTCATCGTTGCAATGTTTGCAGTAGGTATGAAATGTCCTTGGTACTTAAATGGTGACCAGTGGAATTACGTAATCATGGCTTACCTCTTCCTCGCATCAGTTCTTCCAATGTGGTTACTCATGCAGCCAAGAGATTACATGACAACATTCATGCTCATCGGTATGTTAGTTGGTGCATTTGTCGGAGTTCTGGTAGGACATCCTGATATGAACCTGAATGCATTCAATGGTTTCACAGTTGTATCATCAACAGGAGCTAAGAGTTATCTGTTCCCAACACTGTTTGTAACGATCGCCTGTGGTGCGGTTTCCGGTTTCCACAGCCTTGTTTCATCAGGAACATCATCTAAGACAGTAAGAAATGAAAAAGATATGCTTTTCGTAGGTTACGGCGCAATGATCCTTGAGACGCTCCTCGGAGTTATCTCACTTATAGTAGTTGGTGCTGTCGCAGTTGGCGGCAAGGCTCCAGAGGGTCTTACACCTTTCCAGATCTTCTCACAGGGTATCGCAGGATTCCTCGAGAAGTTCGGACTTCCAAACTCAGTTGCAAATGTATTCATGACAATGTGTGTATCAGCACTTGCTCTTACATCACTTGACTCAGTTGCACGTATCGGACGTATGTCATTCCAGGAGCTCTTCATGGGAGACACAACAGATACATCCAAGATGCCTGTATGGCAGAAGATACTTACAAACAAGTATTTTGCAACAGTTATAACACTGTTCTTTGGTTATCTTCTCTGCAAGGGTGGATATTCAAATGTATGGCCACTCTTCGGATCAGCAAACCAGATGCTTGCAGCCCTTGTACTTATAGGCGTAGCAGTATTCCTCAAGGCAACAAACAGAAAGCACGCAATGCTCTACCCACCTATGCTGATAATGCTTGCTGTTACATTTACAGCTATCGTGCTCAATGTAATAGGCAATGTACAGAAGTTCCAGGCTGGAACAGCAACATTCCTTGTAGAGGGACTTCAGCTTATAGTAGCAGTATTCCTTATCGTGCTTGGTATCATCGTGGCCATCACATGTATCAAGAAGCTCGTTCTTATGAAGAAGGAGAATGCTGAGAAGGCAGAGGCTTAATAGATGAGTGGGGGGAATCCCCGATAAAGATTTTAAATATAATACCTACCAAAAAATCAGGCAATTGGTGAAATACCGATTGTCTGATTTTTTATGTTTACATGGCATGGCTGTAACCAACATTAAGGATTGACAGGCTGAAGTCTTTGAAGGAAAATAATAGGGGAAATGAGGGATGTCATTCTCTTTGAGATCTTTGGACATCTGGAATAGTGGAGGAAATATAGGTATGATACAGGATATAGAACCACAGAGGTTTAATAATCAATATAGTAACAGGAGAGAACCAGAGGATCACGATATGGTTCTCTCTTTTTCTGAGAAAATGATATTTGCGAAAGTTATGGATGATGAGAACCTGCTTGGGTTTATGACGTATGGAGAACTGCAGAAAATAACCGGATGCGATAGGAAAATAGGGGATCTGGTTTATCTCTTTTCAATAGATGATACCGCATATTTTATGTGGAATGGAGATAACAGACTTGCTGCCCCGGGCTATGAATACCGAAGCATGTATAAGACAAGGGCTTGCTATCCGAAGACTGCGGTTCTTGCGGCGGCGACAGGCTGGCATCTGTCGCTTTGGTACAGGACCAACAGGTTCTGTGGTGCCTGTGGAGAGAGAACTGTTCATGATGAGAAAGAGAGGATGCTCAGATGTCCGTCATGCGGCAGGCTGATATTTCCAGTCATAGCTCCTGCTGTCATAGTGGGCGTGATCGACGGCGACAGGATCATACTTACCACATATGCGGGCAGGGAGTACAAGAGATATGCCCTGATAGCGGGATTTACCGAGATAGGGGAGAGCGCTGAGCAGACCGTCAGACGGGAGGTCATGGAGGAGGTCGGCATCAGCGTTAAGAATATCACTTATTACAAGTCACAGCCATGGGGCTATGACAGCAATCTTCTCATGGGTTATTTCTGTCAGGCAGACATACCGGAGGGCGGTGACGGACATCTGACCATAGACAGACAAGAGCTTGCAACCGGAGAGTGGGTGAACCGTGATGATATTCCAGACTATCCGGAGCACCTGAGTCTCACACATGAGATGATGGTATACTTTAAAGAGCACGGACAGGAAGTGTTTAAGTGACAAATAGAGTTAAGATGTAATATCCATTGAATATCCGGACGGGTGGTCATTGTCGTTTTCAAGTTACACACGGAGTTAAGATCGCTGTTTATTGCAGGACTCACTACAAATACCCTACGGGCAGAAAAAAGATTATTTAAGTTTTAAACGGTTGTGTAAATGTATGGAGTTATTGTATTATAGACAAATCAAGGATATGGATACTTGAGAAAAATATGGGAGAATGTTTCTTTATATAATAAGACATTAAAAATGGGCTTATATCGAGAAAAAAGGGGTAAATGGAATATGAAAAAGACAGGAATTGTGATATGTGTGCTTGCGGCACTGGTGGGACTTGCGGGATGTTCATCAGTGGTAAGCAGTGATAAAACAGATAGAACCAAATCGGGTATAGAGAGTCAAGGAAAGTTCAAGGTCAATACGCCGGATGAGGAGTGGTTCAAGGAGACTGCCCTAGATGTGGCGGCTTCGGTGAACGAACTTGCAAATGATGAAGCTTATATAAAGATAATGGGCGGAAGTGACGAGGTTGCTGAAGTCGCAAGTGACTGGGGGGATAATATAGCCGACACAAGTGGCAAGATTGCAGTTGTGATAATCTCGGATAAAGCAGCAAAATTCATTATGGGGCAGACTGATGGTGAAACGTCCCTGTCCGATACGGCTAGAGACCGTGTTGAAAAAAATGCGTGCTTGGCATTTGGAAATTATGTGACCGCCAGCGCTGGGGGAGCGAGTGCATTGGCGGCCTCATCAATACTTAGGTATGATCAGGCGTATGTAGTAAGTGAACCGGTGCTGGATCAGGTGTGGGTGATCCCAGCTGGGGAGGAATGTGCACTGTGGATAGCCTATAGTAACTGTGGTGACGGAATAGTGAGCGTGAGTGGAAGTTACATGGCACTCCCTGATGGTCAGACTGTGGAGGAGGCTGCGGATTCACTGTTCAGCACGTGGGGGTTAGAAGTAGAGGTGCACGAGTGGTAAAGTCACTTTGATATATGTGTTTTAAATAAACGGCGGAGACAATGACTGATATGTACCCTCTTTACTGGACAACCAGTAAGGAGGGTATTTTTATGCGTTATAGTTATGAGTTTAAAATGATGT
>NZ_JBCPDQ010000011.1:0-98731 GCF_040915325.1 Coprococcus sp. RTP21281st1_F1_RTP21281_210402 | reverse complement strand
ACATCATTTTAAACTCATAACTATAACGCATAAAAATACCCTCCTTACTGGTTGTCCAGTAAAGAGGGTACATATCAACTATGATTTAGACGGTGTGGAGTTTTATTTTGCCTTTTTATAATTGCTTTTGCAGATCTTATGCAGATCAGTCGTGGCTGTTTACGAGATCCTCTATCATGTTGATGATGATTCCCGTTGAGTCGGTCAGGTTGCTGGACTCCATAGCCTGGATATATTTCTCTTTGTTGTTGTACACTTCATTTATTCCGGCGAACAGAGACTCTGTGTTAAGCTCTTCCTCCTGGATCACATAGCTGTATCCGCTCTTCTCAAATGACTGGGCGTTGAGAATCTGATCACCTCTTGATGCAGCCTTTGACAGTGGTATGAGGATGTTCGGTTTTCTGAGTGCGAGAAGCTCACATATGGCATTTGCACCGGCTCTGGAGATTATGATATCGCAGAGTGCCAGCATGCTTGCAAGTTCCTTCTTTACATATTCGTACTGAACATAGCCCTTCTTATCCTTGAGGGATTCATCCAGATTGTCCTTGCCGCACAGGTGGATGACGTTGAAGGTCTCCAGAAGACGGTCGATATTGTCTCTTATTGCGTTGTTGATTATGACGCTTCCTGAACTTCCGCCCACGATAAGGAGAACAGGCTTGTTGTCAGTGAAACCGCAGTAGTTATATGCAAATGCGGAATCGCCGCGGAAAAGTTCCTCTCTGATAGGGGTTCCGGTTACGACTGCCTTGCCCTCAGGGAAGAGATCCTTTGTCTCAGGAAAGTTACAGCATACCTTTGTCGCCTTTGGAAGGGCGAGCTTATTTGCAAGGCCGGGAGTCATATCTGATTCGTGTATCACCACAGGGATACCTGCTGAGTGTGCGGCAAATACCACAGGGACTGTGACAAATCCTCCCTTTGAGAATACTACATCAGGCTTGAGCTCTTTCATGAGCTTCTTTGCTTCAGATATTCCTTTAAGTACCTTGAACGGATCTGAGAAGTTCTTCATTGAGAAGTATCTTCTGAGCTTTCCTGAAGCTATGCCGTGATAAGGGATGCCCATATCTTCTATAAGCTTTTTCTCCATGCCGTCATATGAACCGATGTACTGGATGTCATATCCGTGCTTCTTCAGCTCCGGCATAAGTGCCATGTTTGGTGTGACATGACCTGCTGTACCGCCGCCTGTCAATATAATTCTCTTCATAATGATTGTTAATCCTCCTGTTACTGTGCTGAAGCCAGATACTGCTTGAGTGCCTGAGCCAGTTGATCCGGGCATGAAGTCGGCTTGAAACCGCAGGTTGTGCCCTCGAGTCTGGCGATGACGTCCTCTGGCTTCATGCCTTCTACGAGAGCTCCGATACCCTTGAGGTTACCATTGCATCCTCCGGTGAACTTTACATCATGCAGCCTGCCATCGATGACGTCAAAGTTGATCTCGACAGAGCAGGTTCCTTTAGTCTTATAAACCATAACAATACCTCTTTTCTATTGTACTTAACCAATCATTTTAATATTCGCTGATACATTCTAAGATATATGTATCCTGCTTTTTTCATCTTGAAGTATATCAAAAGAGCATGCAAAAGACAAACATTTGTCGAGCGAAAATAATTGTATACCCCGGAATGTCGCTCATATAATACTACCATCCGGACCGGCCAAACGGATGTGGGGTTAAGCCCTGACAGGATATGATCGAATAATTGAAAAGAGAGGGAAAACTATGTTTGAAATTTTGTTGAATCAGAATGTGTGTATGTATGTGATGATAGTGTGTGGGTGTATAGGGCTGACAGGACGGGCTGTGATGAGCAGTTATCTTGCAAGACTGGCAAAGGCGGCTGAGCGCATGGGAACGACGCGGAAAAAACAATTGATGGAGATGCGCAGGCGGTATGAGGATATAACATCGCTGGATGTGAACATACATGACACTGCCGCATTTGTGGACAAGTACATAGACAGGCTGAAGATAGGTTTTATACCGATAAATGTGTGGAATGGATTTGTGAAAAATATGGGATTGGCCGCAGCTGGGACAGGCATATTTGCAGCGGCGTATCAATATTATGTAGTAGGCGATGGCGTGGAGACATTGAAGATGCTGGGGTGTGGACTGGCAGCCTGCATAGTGCTGGTGGCTGCTCATAACCAGTGGAATTGTGAATGGCATATGAGGACTCTGCGTGACAGCGCCAGAAATTATCTGGGCAACAGCCTGGCAAACAGATTGAAAAAGGAAGAAGAGAAACAGACAACGAAGCAGGATACTGTTGAGGCCATGGCAGCATGCAGTGAGACAGATGAAAATGACAGGATAAAAAGAAAGGCGAAGCCTGCGCGGAAAGCACAGCGGAGTGATAAGTCAGATTATGATGCTCTGCTTGACGGAATAATGAAGAAAATGCTTGCGGACGGATAGCAGGGGTGTTGATGAGCAGGTGCGTGGCAGATGAAATGCAGGTGAAAGCCGCCTGCAGAAGCCAATAAATTCAGGATGGTAGATAGTGAGAAAGCTGTACTTGATAGCAGGACTGTATGCTGCCTGCGTGATCGGAGCCGTGCTCAGCGGATGCTCCATATATGACAAGGAGGATCTGTCCAAGATTGTGGCGACTCCGGGGGACGCAGAGTGTCAGGCGGACGGTGCGAAGAATGGGGAAGGTGATGCGGAAGGAAAAGAAAAATCGGGAGACAAGACGGAAGATGCGGAGAGTAACACGGACACAGACGGGGAGAGTCGGGGTGAGGATATGACCAGACTCAGGGATTACAGCCAGATATCGACAAAGAAATATTCATGGTACATAGTGCGGGACAAAAATCATGGAATGAGTGGCTGTGACAACAGCTTTCCGCTGGAGCAGTACGATGCGTTCTACGTGGACAGAGTGTGTGCTGAGAAGAATGAAAAGGTGATGTATCTGACATTTGACTGTGGGTACGAGAACGGATATACAGAGCAGATGCTGGATGTGCTTAAAAAGCACAATGCAAAGGGCTGCTTCTTCGTGACGATGACTTACATAAGGGACAATCCGGATATAGTAAAGAGGATGAAGGAGGAGGGACATCAGGTGGGAAACCACACGGTGCATCATCCGTGCATGCCGGAGAAGAGTGTGGAGGAGCAGAAAAGTGAGTTAAAGGAGTGCTCAGACTTTATGAGGAATGAAACTGGGTATGAAATGGATATGTATTTCAGACCGCCGAGCGGTGAGTACAGTGAACAGGTTCTGCAGCTGGCTAAGGATATGGGGTATAAGACCATATTCTGGAGTATGGCTTACCTTGATTATGATGTGAACAATCAGCCGGGGACGGACTATGTCATTGATCATTTTGCGAAATATCATCATCCGGGAGCCATTCCTCTCATACACAATGTGTCGTCGTCCAATGCGCAGGCACTTGATACGGTTCTCACAAACCTGGAGAAGGAGGGATATGAGTTCAGGTCTTTGAATGAGATGAAAATTGAATAGTGGTATCAGAAACAGAAGCTCTCTGTGCGGATCATGCCGATCCGAACGGAGAGCTTTTGTGTATTGGCAGTGCGATCTGTGTGATATAAGCATCTTTATTTGCTCCGTGGGTTGGAGGACCCTCCATAAATGAATTGCGAAAATAACCACAAGTAGCAAGATTGTTTTCTTTTGCATAGTCCAATAGTTTCTTCTGGACAGTGTCGAAATTTTCATATGGACCACGATAGTATATACAGATAGCTGCAGTCTGTGGAAGTTTTTTTATGTGTTCGTCATTGGTGTCAGGATCTGCTGCGACAGGTATGACATATCTTCCTTCGGATGTTGATTCGACAAAAACCTCTGTACACATTTTGCCTGTGGTGTCCAGTTGATATTTTTTTGTTGCCTCGATAAAGGTCTTGCGCAGATCTTCAGTTTTTCTGGCCAGATCAGAGTCTTTGAACTCCTGACAAAATGCAGTGAATGAGGGAAGAGTGGTAAAATGGATCTCCGGTTCTGATGTCTGGGACTGACGCAGCTGAAGCTGGGCTATGCACAGATCCAGCTGGGAACGGAGCGCAGTCATACGTTCAATGACATCCTCAAGCTTTTCGGTATTATTGAAGTACTTGTTAATCTCGGATAACGATAATCCTAGTCCCTGAAGAACTTTTATAATTCGTATATGTACGATGTTATCGGCAGAGTAGTAGCGGAAACCGCTGCTCTCATTTTTGTATGCGGGTGTCAGAAGCCCCAGGTCTTCGTAGTTTAACAGCATTCTTCTTGTCACTCCAAGCATTTTAGTGACTTCCCCAATTTGATATAGATTTTTATTTGCGTGATTCATATGATTTCCCTCCCCTTAAAAATAGACAAAAAAAATTGTGAATATTGCATAAATACCGCAAAAATATTGTTGACTTGAACATTGATGTACGAATTATAATTATCATAAATTGTTAAAGGGAAAGAGTCAAGAATTAACAGGAGGTAGTGGTTGCAGAGAGAAAACATTAACGGACACACGAAAAAGAGGTTTTATTGAGAAAGAGAGGGAAGTGTATGAAAGAAAGAATTCTATGCAGAAAAGTTATGGCATGGCTCATGACAGCTTTCATGGTCATAACGTGTTTGATTTCGATAGGTGGTAAGAATACTGCCTACGCAGCGGCTATGGAGAATATCAAGGTAACAGACGTGGATATCAGCACAGATGGACATCTGAGAGGTCTCAAGTGGGGGTGGACAACCAGCGGTTATGCCAGCGCGAGCTGCAAGCTTGGCATTCAGTCTGAGAAGTTCACGACTGGAGATCTCACAAACTTTGGTGATTATCTGAGCAGCCATAGGTACAGTGGATGGGCGAGTGCCGAGTCACCTGAAGGCTGCGGATTTAAAGGCTGGATAACAGAGAACTCGTTCTCAAGGAGTTCAGGTACATATGATAGAACGGATACCATTTCCGGAGAGGGAATAGATATGGGTACCACGGGTGTGTATTATCTGTATACGTGGACATATTACAATGGTTATGTATTCCCTGATATTTACATAGGAAGTATTGATCTGGATGCGGGCAAGATAGTGGATGCCAGCGGCAATGAAATAACATTCCAGATCGGTGGCTTTTCAGGCGGAGGCAATACAGATCCTTCGGAGGAAGAAGTTGTATTCATGAACAATGGATATCCATATGGCAAGAATATGACAAATAGTTCAATCACTCTCGTTATGGACGTGACAGGGGAAGCTGCAACATATCAGTGGCAGAGCGCAACCAGTAAGCGTGGACCATTTACAGATATTGAAGGTGCAAATGGAAGTACATATACGTTCACCCCGACTCATGGATACTGGTACAGGTGTGTGGTGGATGGTACAGCCAGCAGAGCGGTAAAGGCAGTTATCCCTACCAGTGACAATGGAAATACGTGGACAAAGCCAAATACTTGCTGGTATATAAGCAATGGAGTTATGGCTTACATGGCCAATGACAAAGGGGTTGATATTGTTGGCTTGTATACCAAGGACGGAAAGAACTATATGCTTGGAACAAGCTACGACAAAGTATGGAGATTGTACAGCAGAAGCGATTCAGAGCCTTCAGCAGAAACGGCTACATCACAAGTATCTGTGGCTTCGCTTGCAGCTCTAAGATTGTCGTTTGATCCTATGAATACTCACGATCTGATTTTTGATGCTGAACTTGGTGAGGGACAGCATTCATTTGCAATAGGAGCGGATGCGAACATTGGAAATAGTATTACAAGCTCTGACAGTGCAGATGAAGCGGTGCTTGCTGCCACTGTCAAGAATGGTGAATTACAGCAGATAGCGATGATGGGAGTTGCTAAAGCGGCGGATGCGGCAGATGATACTCCATCATTTGTTCTTGCCCCTATAACACAGGCAAGTTATTACTGGATCGGGGACTATGATTCCAGAAGAATATTTGAGTACAATACAGGTTCATCAAGCTACATAAAGGAAACTGCTGAAATAAATGGTCAGAATGCTGCATCCCTGGTTGAAGGAATAGATTCGGGATTGACAATGTCATGGACAAATGTTGAAGATGGCGGACATATAGGTTTCAAATTCAGCGTTGGAGCGGTGGCTGATGTAGGAGCAGTTACAGGACAGGTTGATTATATAACAGAAAATCTGACAGATCTTGATGGCGATACTTCATATATCATCACTGTCGATGGCGAGTCATATGAAATTGTGAGTGATATGTATGGTGATATAGCTCTTGAGGGAACAGATGATAACGACGTATCATATAGTTTGTTTGGTAAAAATATAAGTATCAGCAAGAAGGACAGTCAGGATACACCTGCTGATATAACTGTTGCAGCAAGACCGGAGGCGCCATCTGCACCGAAGACTCTTGCAGACATACAGAATCCAACACCAGCTGATATGGAAAGTGCTGCAGACGGCGAAGGCATTGAGATAGTAAGCGTGACTGGCGATTCTGTGACAGTAAGCCCGCTTGGCGGACAGCAGTATCAGTATTCGATGGATGGAGCGACATGGACAGTTCTCGATGATCTGAATGTGTCAGATAATTATGTTATCTCAGGACTTGAAGAGAATCAGAGGGTATATGTTCGCACAAGATACGTGGCTAATACGACAAAACCAGCTTCATTGTGGTCAGATGCCAAGGCAGTCTCACGTGATCTGATCGCCGGAGTAACTGCGGAAGATACAACCTGCACTTACGATGGATTGATACATAGCCCATCTGTTACAATTGCAGATGGCCTGGATGGAGCTTCTATCCGTTATTCATTGGCAGCAGGTGAGCCGTACACACAGACGGTTCCAGAACTTAAAAATGCCGGAACATATAAGGTGTATTACCTTGTTACAGCAGATGAGTGTTCACCGGTATTTGGCGATGTGACTGTGACTATCGAAAAGAAAACGATCACAGCGGATAAGGTAATCGTTGATGAAAATGCATATATACAGGGAATCCAGTTCTCAGGATTGCTGGATGGAGAAGAACTGGTATATGACGAGGATTATACTGTGGTACTGTGGGACGTTACACCAGGAATAGAGAAGGTTGTAACTACATACAGATTTGGGCTTGCAACTACGGGAAATGCAGCCAATTACATGCTTCAGAACAAGTCATGGGATATGGTTCATTATCATGACTGGACGTATGAGATAAAAGAAGGCCACAGTAACAAGATAATTGCATATTGCAATGAAACTGAGAATCCGGCACACTGCGCATATCAGGGCAGAAACGAGGCGGTCAGCTGTACTGTGACAGCAGAAAGCAGAGCGTATGACGGCACAGAATATGCAGGTGCAGTTGTTAATAACTGGATAACAGAGAAGACCGGAGAGGCTGCTGTTACATATTATGAGGGAACAGGTGATACCGATTATCCGGAAAATGAGAATGCGCCGGTAAATGCAGGTACTTATAAGTTTGTTGTGAAGATAGCTGATGTTACGGCTTATGCAGAATTTGAAATACAGAGACTTGATCAGAATGTTGAATTTGATGTAATCGATTACACATTTGGCGACAGTGTAGAGGCTCCAGCGGTTACAGGAGCACAAGAGGATCCTGTTATAGAGTATTACTACACAACAGAGAACAGCAACACGGATGGAACATTGTGGGAGAACTCCAGATCGGCAGATCCGGGCACATATTATATGTATGCCAAGGTTTGTGCTACAACCAATTACAATGAGTATGTAACACAACCGGTTCAGTTCACAGTTGCAAAGAGAGAAGCTCCGACAGACATAACAGCGGCAGATATTGTAAAGACATATGACGGCAAGTCATATGGAATAACAGTTACAGGTGATATTCCAGAGGATGCGGTTGTGACGTATGGAACTTCTGAGGATGCATGCGATAAGACTGTAAGTCCGAAGTACAGTCAGGCTTCAGATGAACCATACACTGTATATTATAAGGTTGCAGCAAGGGGATATGACACGATATCCGGACATGCAACTATCACCATCAACAGAAGACCACTTGCTGTATCGGGAATCAAAGCTACATCAAAGGCTTACGATGGACAGACAGAGGCAAAGCTTGACTATTCAGGCGTTGTTCTGAATGGTAAGGTCAGCGCAGATGTGATTGCAGTTACAGCTACAGGAACATTTGACAGTGCAGATGTGGGAACAGGCAAAACTGTAAGCATCACAGATATAAAGATCAGCGGAAAGACCGCTTCAAACTATGTACTTACAGAAGATGCCCAGCAGCAGACAGCAAAGGCAGATATCACTCCTGCGGGAACAACTCTTACTGTAGAAAAGGTTGGAGCTAAGACATATGGAGGTGCAAAGTTTGCCCTCAATGTGAAGTGCAGTAGAAATGACAAGAAAACATTTACAAGCAGCAATACAAAGGTTGTCAAGGTGGATGGCACAGGCAAGGTAACTATAGTTGGTGCAGGCAAGGCGGTTGTGACAGTATCCGTTGCGGCAAATCAGAACTATAAGGCAGCAGCTGCAAAGGTTGCGATCACGGTAAACAAAAAAGCCATCAGAGTAACTGCAAATGACGCATCTAAGTATGAAGGCAAGGCGGATCCGAAGTTTACATTTACAGCGGAGGGACTTGTTGGCAAGGATAAGCTTACAGGAATTGTTCTCAAGAGAGCTGCTGGTGAGAAGTCCGGAACATACACGATCACAGCAAGCCAGAAGAAGGGTGCAAATCCAAACTACAATATAACATTTGCCATTGGCCGTCTTGTTGTAAAGAAATCTCCAAATGTTGAACCTAGTGGAACAGAACTCTATAAGAAGACACTTCCGTTCTTCCTTATGAAAGGAAAGGGAACAGGAACAAGAATAGATCTGACATGGGATAAGGTCAAAGGTGCAACAGGATATGATGTATACTGGTCATACTGTAATGGAAAGAACAACTTCAATAAGCTTGCTAATGTACCGAAGTCCCAGAAATATGCCGATAAGAACCTCAATAATAAGAGAGAATACAAGTATTTTACAGTCGCATACAAGATGTCGGGTGGCAAGAAGGTATATCTCGGCAGGACAAATACAGTCCATGTTGCAATGCCTTATGCAGCAAAGACAAATGTCCTGAAAGTTACTGTGAACAAGACCAAGGCTAACCTTGCAAAAGGTAAAACATTTAAGATCACCAAGAAGGTTAAGCTTGAGAATCCAAAGAAGAAGGCGTTAAACCATCTTACGAAGAAGGAAAGGTTCATAACATCCAATGCAAAGGTGGCAACTGTTTCATCTGCAGGAGTTATAAAGGCAGTGCGTAAGGGCACATGTACGGTTTATGTAATGTCTGAAAATGGTGTTTGTGCAAAGATCAAAGTGACGGTTAAGTAGTGCTTTAGACATGGTTATAATTGAAAACTCCTCCAAACCGGTTGTGGCTTTGGGGGAGTTTTTTGAGATTAATAGTTGATTATGGTATACCTATTTGCTAAAATTGATTCAATGTGAAAAATTTAATACAAGTAAGGAGAGAAAACAAATGGCACAGACAGTAAGTTTCGATTTTAAGAATGCAAAAGCCATGGCTACAGACGCTGATATCGCAGCAATCAAGGATCAGGTAGTAGCTGCAAAGGCAACACTTGTAAACAAGACCGGTGAGGGAAATGATTTCCTTGGATGGATCGACCTTCCAGTAGACTATGACAAGGAAGAGTTTGCGAGAATCAAGAAGGCAGCAGCTAAGATCCAGGCAGATTCAGACGTGCTTGTAGTAATCGGTATCGGTGGTTCTTACCTGGGTGCAAGAGCAGCCATCGAAGCTTTAAGACACAGCTTTTATAATTCAGTTGACAAGTCAATCCGTAAGACTCCTGAGATCTACTATGCAGGATCAAACATCAGCAGCACATACATGGCTCATCTGCTTCAGGTGATCGGTGACAGAGATTTCTCTATCAACATCATCTCCAAGTCGGGTACAACAACAGAGCCTGGTATCGCTTCAAGAATCTTCAAGAAGAAGCTTGTTGAGAAGTATGGCAAGGAGGGCGCAGCAAAGAGAATCTACGCCACAACGGACAAGGCAAAGGGAGCTCTCAAGACACTTGCAACAGAGGAAGGCTATGAGACATTTGTAGTTCCTGATGATGTAGGAGGACGTTTCTCAGTTCTCACAGCAGTTGGTCTTCTGCCAATAGCAGTAAGCGGTGCTGATATAGATAAGCTTATGGAAGGCGCAGCTTCAGCAAGAAAGGATTGTCTTGCACAGGACTTCGACGATTCAGATGCTATGAAGTACGCAGCAGTAAGAAATGTACTGTACAACAAGGGTAAGTCAATCGAGATCCTTGCTAACTTTGAGCCAGCACTTCACTATGTATCAGAGTGGTGGAAGCAGCTCTACGGCGAGAGCGAGGGTAAGGATGGCAAGGGACTTTTCCCAACAGCTACGGACTTTACAACAGACCTTCATTCACTTGGACAGTTCATCCAGCAGGGTTCACAGAACCATTTCGAGACAGTTATCAATGTTGTTAACCCAACATGTGAGATTGTTATGGAGGAAGAGGACTCAGATCTTGATGGACTTAACTATCTTGCAGGCAAGACAGTTGATTTTGCAAATAAGAGTGCTATGAACGGAACTATCCTTGCACACGCAGATGGTGGAATTCCTATCATCCAGATCAACATCGACAAGATTGATGAGTTCACTCTCGGTGAGCTGTTCTACACATTTGAGTTTGCATGTGGTGTGAGTGGATACACACTTGGTGTAAATCCATTCAATCAGCCAGGTGTTGAGAGCTACAAGAAGAACATGTTCGCTCTTCTCGGCAAGCCGGGCAACGAGGAGCTTGGCAAGAAGCTTCTTGCAAGAATCAACGGTTAATAAATCTTTACAGATTAATATATAAGAGATGCAGGTGTGTTTTGCCACACCTGCATTTTTTTGCAATTCTATATTTCTTGTAATCAGAATCGCACAATGTTATACTTATGAAGTGTATAGGCTCAGAATTGAGCCTGATCATTTGCATTGTGAATGGAAGGATAAGAAGGGCAGTGACATATGAATGAAAAGAGAGAGGTAGAGGGGCTGTACAACCGATATAGACAGGTTCCATTGTATCTGATAGGAATGTTTTGTCTGATGACAGTGTTCATGTATTTTGTCGGAATAGGAGCCGGCGTTATAGCCACCATTTTTACGGCAGTATACGGAGCGGTGAGCATTGTTGTTTTCCTGAGGATGAATGCTTTGTCCCGCGACAGATATGTGGAATTTGCCATGGAGCACGGCAAGATGCAGAAGGAGCTCATAAAGGAGTTCCCGGTTCCGTACGCATTGCTTGACGAGGATGGAAAAGTTGTGTGGGTGAACGACGAGTTCTCAGGTATAACGGAGACCAGTAAGAGAAAGCTCATGAAGCTGAATATAGTTCAGGTATTTGAGGAGGTTACCGAGGAGAGTCTTCCTTATCAGGAGGATGTCACCGAGGGAGAGATAGCATTTAACGGAAGAGAATACCGTTATGAGATCAGACGTGTACAGGTGAATAAGGTTGAGCCTGCTATGGAAGAGACGGATGCCCAGCCGGGTGAGGCCGGCACAGACGGAGATGGGGCTGATGAGCAGAAGAAAGAGACGAAGTCTTCGCACGGTGGTTCAAGACACCACGGCAAGACGGACACCTTCCTTGCGTTCTACATGTTTGATGTGACAGTGGTGAATCAGCTCGCTCAGGAGAACCATGACCAGAAGCTGGTTGCGGGTCTCATATATATTGATAACTACGATGAGATATTTGAGTCGCTTGAGGAAGTACGACACTCTCTTCTTGTTGCCCTGGTCGACAGAAAGATTAACAAATACATGGCAAATGTCGACGCCATAGTCAAGAGCCTTGAGAAGGACAAGTACATGTTCGTGATGCCACAGAAGTATCTGGATCAGCTCAAGGAGAACAAATTTGCCCTGCTCGATGAGGTCAAGGCTATAAATATCGGAAATGATCTTCCGCTTACACTCAGTATAAGTCTTGGTACTGATTACAAGAGCTTTATAGAAAACTTTGAGGCAGCGCGTTCCGCCATGGAGCTTGCTCTGGGCCGAGGCGGCGATCAGGCGGTTATCAAGTCCGCCGACAGGATCACCTACTTTGGTGGTAAGAGTCAGGGAACGGAGAAGTCCACGAGAGTTAAGGCGAGGGTTAAGACTCTTGCGTTCAAGGAGCTTCTTGAGACCAAGGAGAAGGTTATAATCATGGCCCACAAGAATCCAGACATGGATGCTTTTGGTTCAGGTATAGGAATATACAAGATGGTGACTGCGCTGGGCAAGACGGCGCATATAGTTGTAAATGAGGTGTCATCGGCCATAAGTCCGATATACGGCAATTTCACTTCGAGCAATTCCTACCCGGCAGATATGATAATCAACAACGATCAGGCGCTCAGTCTGGTCGATGACGACACGGTCGTAGTTGTGACGGATGTGAATAATCCTACGCTCACGGAGTGTGAGGAACTGCTGGCATATGCGAAGAGCATAGTGGTATTCGATCACCACAGGCAGACAAAGGATGTCATTGCAAATGCGACACTGTCGTATATAGAGCCATTTGCGTCATCTGCATGTGAGATGATCGCAGAGATGCTCCAGTACATGGATGAGAAGATAAAGCTCAGGCCTACAGAGGCGGACGCCATGTATGCCGGAATACTCATTGACACCGACAACTTCCTGAGCAAGACCGGTGTCAGAACCTTTGAGGCAGCCGCGTTCCTGAAGAGAAGCGGTGCGGATGTCATGCGAGTAAGGAAGATGTTCAGAACTGACATAGAGACCTACAGACAGAAGGCGGAGGGTGTCAGCCACGCAGAGATGGTGCTTGATGCATTTGCCATATCAATCATTACACCTGGGGATGGCCCTGAGTCGCCGGTGGTACTCACCGCCAAGATTGCAAATGAGATGCTGAACATCGCAGGTGTCAGAGCTTCATTTGTAATAGCGCAGATGGGTGCGGATGTCAAGATAAGTGCAAGAGCCATTGACGATGTCAATGTCCAGATAATCATGGAGAGAATGGGTGGCGGCGGTCATGCAAATATCGCGGCAGCTCAGTTTGAAAATGCGAAAGCAGAGGATATAAAGAAGGAGCTTGTTGGGCTCCTGAATGAGATGTATAAGGAAGGAGATATTTAGGATATGAAGGTCATATTATTACAGGATGTTAAAAGCCTTGGAAAGAAAGGCGCAATGGTAGAGGTAAATGAGGGTTACGCAAGAAATTTCATCATTCCTAAGAAGCTCGGCATGGAGGCAACTCCAAAGAATATGAATGATTTCAAGCTCCGCAAGGCTCATGAGGAAAAGGTGGCAGCAGAGAATCTTGCTGATGCCAAGGCACTTGCGGCAGAGCTTGAGAAGGCTTCAGTAACTGTTAAGATTAAGGTTGGAGAGGGCGGAAGAACATTTGGCTCAGTATCCACAAAGGAGATCTCAGATGCCATCAAGAGCCAGCTCGGCAAGGATATAGACAAGAAGAAGATCGTTATGAAGGACTCCATCAAGGCGTTAGGAAGCTTTTCAGTGAAGGTCAAACTTCACCCTGAGGTTCAGGCAGAGCTTGCTGTAAAGGTCGAGGAAGCATAAGGAGTATAGATAAAACATGGAAGATGCATTTGCAAGAAAAAAGCTTCCCTACAATCTGGATGCCGAGAAGTCTGTTATTGGTTCCATGCTCATGGACAGAGACGCCATAGTGGAGGCGTCCGATATGCTGACCAAGGAGGATTTTTACTACGGTCAGTATGGAATATTGTTCGAGAATATGGTAGAGCTGTTCAAGGAGGGTAAGGCGGTCGATTTGGTAACCCTGAAGAACAAGCTTGAGGAGAACAATGTACCTGATGAGGTCATAAGCACCAAATCCATAGCGGAGATATTGGAGACGGTTCCGACATCGGTGAATGCCAAGCATTACGCAGAGATCGTGGCGGACAAATCCATACTCAGGAAGATGATAAAGCTGTGCGAGGAAGTGGAGAAGGATTGTTATCTTGATTCGGAGGGAGTTGAACAGCTTCTTGAACAGGCCGAGAGTGGTGTGTTCAATCTGATAAAGGAGAGGAACGGCTCCAGCAAATTTGTGGGGATCGACAGGATCGTCATGAACGTTATCGAGCAGATAGAGGAGGCTTCCAGAAAGAACACAAGAGTAACAGGTATCCCTACGGGATTCATAGATCTGGACAATATGCTCACCGGTCTCCATGGATCGGAGTTTATACTGGTGGCTGCTAGACCTGCCATGGGTAAGACGGCATTTGTTCTTAATATTGCCCACCATGTTGCCGTGCGCAAGGGAATTGCCACTGCGATATTCAACCTGGAGATGAGCAAGGAGCAGCTTGTAACGCGTATGATAGCCATGGATTCCCTGGTTGATTCCCAGAAGGTACAGACGGGACAGTTGGCTGAGGACGACTGGGATCAGGTGCTTGCCAGTGCGGAGAGTATAGCTGCCGCACCGCTGTACATAGAGGATAGTTCAGCACTCACCATATCCGAGCTGAGATCAAAATGCAGACAGCTCAAGAGCAAGAACAATCTTGGACTCATCATCATCGACTACCTGCAGCTTATGAGCACGACGGGACGAGTTGAGTCGCGACAGCAGTTCGTATCTGATATGTCAAGATCGTTGAAGATGCTTGCCAGGGAGCTGGATGTGCCTATCATAGCGCTGTCACAGCTTAACCGAGAGGTTGATAAGAGACCGGATCACAAGCCTGTGCTTGCGGATCTCCGAGAGTCGGGATCTATCGAGCAGGATGCCGATGTGGTTATGTTCATATACAGAGATGATTATTACAATCCTGATACCGACAAGAAGGGTATCTCGGAGATAATCATAGCTAAACAGAGAAAAGGTGCCACCGGATCTGTGGATCTGGTATGGCTGCAGGAATACACGAAGTTTGCCAACAAAGAGCACTAAATATATTATGTTTTATAAGGAGAATTGAAAATGGTAGTTGAACCAAGAGTTAAAGATTTTATTTGTACAACAGCTCACCCGGTGGGATGCGCACAGAATGTAAAGAATCAGATCGAGTATGTCAAGTCAAAGGGAACAGTTAAGAGCGATAACGCACCTAAGAAGGTTCTGGTGATCGGAGCGTCAACAGGATACGGACTTGCATCACGTATCGCAGTTGCATTTGGCTATGGCGCAGATACCCTCGGCGTTATGTTTGAGAAGGAGTCAAATGGACGCCGTACAGCAACCGCTGGCTTCTACAACAACAGAGCATTTGAGGAGGAGGCTCACAAGGCCGGACTCTATGCAAAGTCCATCAATGGCGACGCGTTCTCAGTCGAGATCAAGGAGCAGGTCATCGAGACCATCAAGGCAGACATGGGCAAGATAGACATGATCGTATACAGCCTGGCAGCGCCTAGAAGAACAACTCCAGATGGAACAAAGTACACATCAGTACTCAAGACGGTTGGTGAGGAGTACACCAACAAGACACTTGTACTCAAGGACAACACCATCACAGATGCACATATAACAGCAGCAAATGATGACGAGATCAATGCCACCATCAAGGTAATGGGCGGTGAGGACTGGATCGACTGGATGCAGGCACTCTCAGATGCCGGAGTTCTGGCAGATAACGTGATCACAGTTGCATACTCATACATAGGACCAAAGATCACATTCCCTATCTACGCTGAGGGATCGATCGGACAGGCAAAGAAGGATCTGTACAAGTCAGCAGACATTATAAATGAAAAGTTCCCTAACATAAAGGCGAAGATAGCCATCAACAAGGCTCTTGTCACACAGTCAAGTGCAGCTATCCCTATCGTACCTCTGTATATCACACTTCTCTACAAAGTTATGAAAGAGAAGGGACTCCACGAGGGATGCATAGAGCAGATGCAGAGACTGTTCATGGATAAGATCCTGGATGACACCCAGGTGGACGACAACGGATTCATCCGTATGGACGACTGGGAGATGAGAGATGATGTTCAGGAAGTTGTTGCTGAGCACTGGGATACAGTCAACAATGACAATGTCAAGGATATAGCAGACATCGATGGATATTGGGAGGATTTCTACAACATGTTCGGTTTCAAGATCGACGGTGTGGATTACTCAGCAGATGTTGATATCATGTAATATTCATGGGTAGTTTCAATATATAAATACTACAAATGCCCCACAGATTCATAGAATTTGCGGGGCATTTCGGTAAGCGCTTTTTTGGTGTGCCTGACCCATTATTTTCGCAAGGAGGAAGACGGTATATGTACAAATATTTATTATTTGATCTTGATGGAACCATCACCAAGTCTGAGGAAGGAATATTCAACTGTATAAAATACGCTCTGGACTGGGCTGGGATTCCATATCCTGAATACAGAGTATTCAGAAGCTTTATAGGGCCGTCCCTGTATGATTCTTTTGTGAGAGAATTCGACATGGATGATGCAAGGGCAAAGGAGATGGTGGCCAAGTACAGAGAGAGATACAACGTGGTAGGTCTCTTCGAGGCTGAGGTGTACGACGGAGTGGCAGACACCCTGCGTGCCCTTAAGGAGAAGGGCTGCATACTCTCAGTTGCAACCAGCAAGCCGACAGAGCCGACACTCCGTATCCTTGAGAAGTTCGGTGTGGGAAAATATTTTGACGTTGTAGTTGGAAGTAATCCCGACGGAACAGGATCAGACAAGAAGCACATCATATCCCAGGTCCTTGAAAGCCTCAAGAAAGATCACGGACTGACAGAAGATATAATAAAATCAAACCAGGTTGTGATGATAGGCGACAGACGCTACGATATAGAAGGTGGCAAAGCCTGCGGCCTCCAGACCATAGGAGTCCTCTACGGCTACGGCAGCAGAGAAGAATTCGAAGCAGTCGGCGCAGACAACATAGTAGAGACACCGGAGGAAATCCTGAATCTGTAGATAGAAAGGTAGCTTATAGTTTATAGATGTTTGTGTTGATATATATTTTTTATTAAATATCTATGATTATTTTTGTGGGATGACACTCTGGGGAACTGAATAAAAGAAAAACAGGTAAGAGTCGATATCTATAATATAGTGTGGTGTATAAAATATATTTTTCAGCGAAATATGTCAGGAACATGATCTGAAAAGTATATATCCAACAAGACCAGGATGCCATACTCCCTGGGAATATAAAATTGGGTCTCTATATATGTAAGTCGAGCGTGATTACATATATAGAGACCCAATTTCTGTCCCTGGAGAGTATGTCATCCGTCCGTTCGTCATATCATCTCCTGACATTTGAGATATACCCGAAGAACGCTCCGATGATCCCCCCGATAATGTGGGTGAGATTCGACACATTGTCCTTCACAAACACTCCGTCAGCCACCTGTCCGCCGATATAAAGCACTGCAACAAGTATGAAGGTGAGCGGTATGGAGCCGTCCTTTATACATGCAAAAGAAGACAGAAGAATGTATGCGAATACCACTCCGCTGGCGCCGAGCAATGCTGTACCAGGGAAGAATATAAAATGCACGATTCCTGTCACCAGTGCGGTGGTGATGGTTACGATGAGCAGATCCTTTGAGCCGTATTTTTCCTCAAGTAGTGGGCCGATCACAAGCAGCAGCGTCATGTTGTTGATAAGGTGACTCCAGCTTGCGTGACCAAACACATGGGCAAACATGCGGATGTAGGTTAAAGGATCGGTGAGAGGGGCTCTGTATACTTCAAATAGAAGAAAGTTACTTTTGCCGCCTGTGAGGATATTCAGGAGATAAGCTCCCAGACAAATGAGTGCAAATGTAAGTACCACAGGTGAGTTAAAGGATATTCTTAATATGGTTTTGGATTTTGTCTTTGACATGGATCGGTTCCCCTCTTATTCATATAGTATAGAAAAATATTACCAGCGGTCATCCGCTGGTAATATTTTTTTAAGCGTCATAATCTGGCATATCGTTAAAGTACATCTTGTAGAAGTTGGTACTCTGTTCGAGAACCCTCATGGTTGATGGAAGCGGTACGGCGATGAGGTCGTTGAACTCATACTCTCCGGCTGCTGAATCAATCACATGTCCCATCTGAGTCTCATTATGTGTGTAATCGGCGTTGAAACCGCCGTATTTATTGCCACGGGCATCAAGACGTATCCACTTCTTGAGATCCGGGTGATATACCGCATTAAGTGCATGCATAGCCATAAGTCCGCCCTTGTGCTTGATACGGATATAGCAGAATCCTGTATATAAGTTGTTGGCACGAAGCAGTGCTGCCAGCAAATTGGCCTTTGAATAGCTGATGCCCGTGCTGGCTTCCAGTACATCGGAAGCGCTGATAGTTATTACTGAAAAGTTGCTGTCATATGTGTGAGAAATCCTATCCCGGACAAAATAGTAACATGCCTGTATGATCTCATCACTGCTCTTGCAATCTGCAGCAAGTTCCTTTGCCTTTGCAGCGACGATAGGATTGTCATAATTTACATACTTGTCGTATTGCAAATATGCTGAATCCTTATTTCTCTGAATTAGTTGCATTGTGTCATCTCTCCTTTATTACTTGGAATATGTAGAACTTCAGATAATAAGATTCATCTGCAGCCCATAATATTGGGTGATCAGGAGCCTGTGTGCGGAACTCTACCTGGCGAAGTCTTACATGTGAATTCATGGCGGCCTGTTTTATGGTCTTGGTAAATAACTCGAAATCCATAAAATGTGAACATGAACAAGTTGCAAGGAATCCACCATCCCTTACGAGTTTCATAGCACGCAGATTAATCTCGCGATAGCCTTTGACTGCGTTCTTTATTGAATTTCTTGATTTTGTGAATGCCGGCGGGTCAAGTATGACAACGTCAAACTGTTCGCCTTTTGATTCCAGTTCAGGAAGAAGATCAAATACATCTCTGCACTCAAAAGAGACAGTGCTCTCCAATCCGTTGAGCGCTGCATTTTCTCTGGCCTGGGCAATAGCAAGTTCTGAAGCGTCTACTCCCAAAACGCTGGAAGCACCGGCTATGCCTGCGTTTAGAGCAAAGGAGCCTGTGTGTGTAAAGCAATCAAGAACCTTTGCATCTTTACATATTCTCTGAATAGCAAGACGATTATACTTCTGATCCAGAAAGAATCCGGTCTTCTGACCGTCTTTCACATCAACAATATATCGAACGCCATTTTCATTTATATGAACCTTTGTGTTAAATTCGTCACCAATAAACCCTTTGTAGGTATCCATCCCCTCGTGTTTTCTGACTTTTGCATCGCTTCGTTCATAAACACCCTCGATTATTATACCATCATTTTTAAGTATATTTTTTAAAATATTTATTAACAAATTTTTAACTTTGTCGATGCCGAGTGCCAGTGATTCGACAACAAGCACGTTTTCAAACTTGTCAATGACGATTCCCGGCAGAAAATCAGCCTCGCCAAATACGACACGGCAGCTACTGGTGTCGACGGTTTTCTTGCGGTAATCCCATGCATCCTGAAGTCTCTTTGTGAAGAATGCCTCGTCGATCTCGGTGTCCACATGTCTTGTGAGCATGCGGATGAAGATCTTGGAGTTGGTATTTATGAATCCTTTGCCGAGTGGATAACCGTCGAAGTCCTTTACTATGACGATGTCGCCGTTCTCAAAGCTGCCGACTATGGTGTCGACCTCATTGTCAAATATCCATGCTCCGCCGGACTTCAGAAGTCGTCCCTCTCCCTTTTTTAATGTAACAATAGCTCCCATAATATATGTATCCTTTCTCTGTACTGCCGTTGGCAGACATTTTTCGTTGTCTGTTTTTGAATTTTGCGGATTTATTTTACCATATGTAGACAAATAATCCAAGATGGGGCAGCTTAACACATTTGTAACAAAAAACTTGTAAAAAAGTTATACTTGTAAAAAATATGTAACACGTGTATACTACGAGCGTAGCAGAATGCACACAAACATCAGATTCCCTGCGGAAACTGATGCTTAATAAAAAGGAGGACAGTAAAGATGTCTACAATGAAGACTAATATTGCAAAGAGAGAAAAGAGCCTGATGGCGGCAAAAGTTATAGGCAGTCTTATGGCGATTGCTGTATTGGCTATTGTGATTTTTTCTACAAATGTGGTGACACAGGCAGATGAGATGGGAGCTGACGGCACGGCAGTTCTGGCCACAGCATCAGATGTAGTTCAGAGTGGAGTGATACAGGATGAGGATGGTTACTTCAGATATTATGTTAATGGTGAAGTGCAGAAAACTGCAGGCTGGATAGATGCCGATGATGGCACCAGATATCTTATAGATGAAAATGGCGTGGCAGCTATGAAGTTTACACGTTCTGGCGATACCATCAAGATATACAGATTCAGCGCTGATTCAAAGGACTGGACGATCTGCAAGAACGAGTGGCAGACAGTGGATAACGTTCTCTATTATCTGAACAATTCCGGACTGTGTGAAAAGATATACGATAATAGCAGCAAGAAGGCAAAGTCACTGAGCAGCGGCAAGCTTGTCCAGGTGAAGAACCAGATGCTTATTCTCAACGATGGCAGAACATATTATTTCAATTCAAATGGTGACAAGGTCACAAAGGGCGGTTGGTATCATATAAATTATGACAATATGGTATTTGTAACAGGCGGTGGATCCCACTATGTAAAGGAGAGGATCTACAAGGCATCAGGCATTTTCAGAAAGTATTCATTTAACGATTCAAAGAAGAGCTGGGATATGAACAAGAACCTGTGGAAGAATACAGGCAGAAAGCTGATGTATTTTGATGGATCAGGCACATGTACCATTCTGTATGATCAGGCATCGAATATATTGTACAGATACATATCAAGCAGCAAGTCATACAAGAGAGTCTCAAATGTGATCGACAAGCTCAACGGAAGCAGATACTACTTCTATGATGCAAATGGAAACAGACGTACATCATCAGGATGGAAGAAGGTAAATGGAAGTACCGCTTACTACGTATGTGACGGCGGATATGTTACCTCAAGATATACAGATCAGAAGGGGACAAAGAAGGTATACGACTTTGATTACTCGAAGAACACATGGGTGCAGAAGAAAAATATGTGGAAGACTGTCTACCGCAGCAGATATTATTTCGGCTCTAAAGGCGTAGCCACAATGAGCTATAACAACAGCACCAAGAAGGCATACAAGTTTACAGGCAGAAAGTGGAAGCCTGCAAAGAAGCTCATAATGAAGATCGGAAATGCCAATTACTATTTCAACAGCGCTGCAAAGCGAGTTGTAAAGGCTGGAAAGTATAAGACAGCCGATGGCTACATAGCATATGTCAACAGAAGAGGCGTTGTATATAAGAGAGAGTACGATCTCTCGGTCAAGAGATATTACACTATCGATCTTGGTAAGGGCAGAAAGACAAGAGTATATGGATATTATGATATAGGCGCGGCAAACAGACTGAGTAAGATGGTCAACCAGCATCGTGCAGAAAATGGACTTTCAAGCCTTAAGGTGTCAACATCTCTGACAGAGACCGCTACCACAAGAGCAAAGGAGATAAGCAACAAGTACAGCCATTACAGACCAAATGGAACACTGTGTCTCAACTCCATGTACGAGTTGTACGGAGAGAATCTTGCATGTGGTTTCAGTGGTGGAGATCTCGTATTCAGAGCATGGTCCAAGTCGACCGCACATGACAGCAATATGCTGAATACTACATACAAGACCATGGGCGTTGCAGTATTTGTGGCTCTCAAAAATGATAAACAGGGATATAAGAGATATTATGTCCTTACATTTGGTAAGTAATTTTAATTAGGAAATTAGTGGAAAATAAGACTGTTAAATCCCTCAAATTAAATTGAATTATATGGAGAAATAGAGTACCATACATAGTATAAGGCAAATAGTCGGATATAGAATTTGGCTAGTTTGGGAATGGAGATTGTGTGTGGGTTTCATATATTCGTCTTTAAATAGAGGTGCCGGCGAGAGTGTGGCACTATTTGACAATAGAATAGCCAGGATGCTTCCTTTTGTCACGGGAAAGGCATATTTTGACCTCAGGAATTATGATGCCCAGACTGGAGAATTCGGAGTATATATTGAATGGGATGGTGAGCTTGAGGCAGTGCTTGGATATTCACTGCCGGCGGGAGGATATTTCGTCAAAGCAACCACACTGCAGGCGTACAGATTCCACAGGCTCGACAGTGGATTGCCGGTATATATGAAGTTGATAGCGCAGAATGGCAGACTGTATCCTTACAGGACATATGTCATGATGGACGGCAGACCTTTCAGTGTGGAATTCGGCGGTGGAGTTCTGATCCCTTTTGAGGACAGATACGAAGAGCTTGGATGCGAAGCTGCGAAACAGACTGTGGATACTGGAAGCCGGAAGCTTTTGATGGGAAGTCAGAGTGGAATGACAGGAAGCCAGCGTTTTCAGTGGAATGGCAGCCGGATGAGACAGTTATTCGGTAGTCAGGGAGGCTTCAGATACCTGGCGGGTAGCCAGTATAGAATGATAGGAAGTCAGCGGTTCCGGTGGAATGGCAGTCAGATGAGACTGCTGTTTGGAAGTCAGGGAGGCTTCAGATACCTGGCGGGAAGCCAGTACAGAGTGTTTGGCAGCCAGCGTATGTTGTTGGGTAGCCAGAGAATATTGTCAGGAAGCCAATATAGAATATTTGGCAGCCAGCGGATAAAAAATATGCCGATGGTGCTTGAAAGTGACACACAGCAGCCACAGGACAGTATGGATTCAATCAGAACAAGCCAGGAGCTGATGGTTGAGTTCCCTCAGGAGTGGCAGCTTATCAACAGAAGCAGAAGACCGACCAGCCGGATTGGTGGCAATGCTAAGTTTGGATATGGACTGGATCTGATCTAGTACATGACCGGATCTTGGAGGATATATGAAGGATATAGAGGGATTCCACATATTGTGGACTGCTCCTTATTTTGAGAAAAGTAAAGATGACACTTACAGCATGCAGGATTATGAGCTTTTGACCATGATCCTGTCTGCTCTTATGTGGAGAAAAATGAATGGCCCTATCACACTTTACGGTGATGCAAGGGCCATTGATTATGTTGAGGGACAGGGATTGTCGCATATATGGAATGGCGGTATAAAAGAGATACAGGTTCCTGACAGCATATCCCCGGGAGTGTTCTGGGCTGCGGGCAAGCTGTATGCGCTTAAGGCGGCGCATATGCCGGCGGTCATGGTGGATCTGGACCTTATAGTGTGGAAGAATATAGGGGAATACATAGCGGGGACGGATATTTGTGCAATACACAGAGAAGGAATATATCCGGATGTATATCCCGGCAGGGACTTCTTCAATATGGACAGTTCGTACAGCTTTGATCCCCTGTGGAGCTGGGATGTTCCGCCGGTAAATACCTGTATGCTATATATGGCTAAGGAGCAATTTAAGAACTATTATGTGGACAGCTCCATACAATTTATGGAGAATTGTAGGGAGACTGAGGAAAATCTGTGCCACATGGTATTTGCGGAGCAGAGACTGCTTGCGATGTGTGCTGCGAGAAAGGGAAAGATCATTGCTTCATTTTTTCCTGAGGCGGCGGATATAGAGAGACAGGATGTGTTCACACATTTGTGGGGATATAAGAATATTCTGAAGTTTAACTATGGGAAAAGGGTTGAGTTTAACGGACGTCTCTGCGAGCGGATAGAGCGGGAGTTTCCGGAAGAGGCGGATGTTATAAGGGAGTTACATGTTTGTAGATAAAGTGCTGAAGAAGATACCCAGGGAGATATACATATATATACTGTGGGGAATTGTCGTGGGAGCGGTAAATCTTGGCTCCGCCTGGATATTTATGTACAAATGCGGGATAGAACCTGTCAGGGCCAACTTCCTGGCATGGATACTGTACAATTTTGTGTCATTCATAACAAATAGAAAATCGGTGTTCCACACTGTCGCAGAGACTGCGTGGGAGTTCATAAAAGAACTGGTGTCATTCTACGTGAGCAGGGTGTTCACACTGGTGGTGGAGGAGGGCCTGATTTATATACTGGTTGACAGGCTTCACCTGTGGGCGATGGGCATAAAGACGTTCACATCAGTGCTGGTGATATTCCTCAATTATTATATAAGCAAGAAGTTTATATTCAGAAAGATAAAGGAAAAACTGTAAGAGATATGTATAAATGCGAATGTTTATCGAAATTTTATAGAAAAACATGGACACAATTACTTCCAAACATTTGACAGTTGGAGTATAATTGAATGGTTAAATATGTATAAAAAGCAGAATAAGTAATGCAAGGAGATAAGTATGAAGAAGAGAGTAGTAATAACAGGCATAGGAGCCATAACTCCAGTCGGCAATACAGTTGACGAGTATTGGGATTCACTTAAGGAAGGAAAGCATGGCTTCGGACCTATTACACAGTTTGACGCTTCAGCATACAAGTGCAAGCTTGTCGGCGAGGTTAAGAACTTTGTAGCAAAGGACTACATTGATCCAAAGTCTGCAAGACGTATGGCTAGATTCACACAGTTTGCTGTGAAGGCAACCCAGGAGGCTATGGCAGATTCAGGACTTGATATGACAAAGGAAGATGCTTACAGAGTTGGTACATGTATTGGTTCAGGTGTTGGTTCACTTCAGGAGCTTGAGAACGCATATGGAACCATACTTACAAAGGGACCACTTCGTGTAAGTCCATTCGTAGTTCCTATGATGATCAGCAACATCGCAGCAGGTAACGTTGCGATCCAGTTTGGTCTCAAGGGCAAGAGTATAGATGTTGTAACAGCATGTGCTTCAGGAACAAACAGTATCGGTGAGGCATTCAGAACGATCCAGTACGGAGACACTGATGTCATGGTAGCCGGCGGATGTGAGGCAGCAGTTACACCTATCGGTATATCAACATTTGATTCACTTACAGCACTTACATCATCAACAGATCCAGACAGATGTTCTATTCCATTTGATAAGGACAGAAGCGGATTCGTTCTCGGTGAGGGTGCAGGTATTGTTATTCTTGAGGAGCTTGAGCACGCAAAGGCAAGAGGTGCAAAGATCTACGCAGAGCTTTCAGGTTACGGATGTTCAAGTGATGCACACCACATCACAGCACCTGAGGAGTCAGGTGAGGGACCAGCAGTTGCCATGACCAATGCGGTTAAGGATGCAGGACTTCCACTTGATGCGGTTCAGTACATCAATGCTCATGGTACAAGCACACATCTGAACGATCTTGTTGAGACACGTGCTATCAAGAAGGCATTTGGCGATCACGCAAAGGACATCAAGATCAATTCAACAAAGTCTATGACAGGACATCTTCTCGGTGCAGCAGGAGCCATCGAGTGTATTGCCTGTGTCAAGAGTATAGAGGAAGGTTATATCCACAGAACAAGAGGCCTTGTGGAGAGCGAGGAGGAGCTTGATCTGGATTATTGTAAGGAGCCATGCGAGATGGACGTTGATGTTGCGATCAGCAACTCACTTGGATTTGGCGGACACAATGCATGTATCGTCTTACAGAAGTATAAGGAGCAGTAAATATTATGTTATTTATCAAAAAAAAGGCAAAGGATGCCGAGATAATTGCAGCAAAGGCTGCAGAGGAGGCAAAGGCTGCTGAGGGAATTCAGGAAGCACCAAAGGTGGAGCTTGTAAAGTGCCCTAAGTGCGGAAGAGAAGTTGAGAAGGAAAGAGTGAAGAACGCAAAGTACATTTGTTATGAGTGCGGTTCTTACTTCAGAGTTAAGACCAAGAACAGAATAAGAATGGTCACAGATCCAAAGTCATTTGAGCCATGGTTTGAGGATATGCCAAGCTCAAATCCTCTTGGAACAGAGGGCTATGAGGATAAGGTTGCGGCTGCACAGGCCAAGACAAACCTCAAGGAGGCTGTTACTATAGGAAAGGCAACCATCAATGGTGAGCCTGCTGTAGTTGGTGTATGTGATGCAAGATTCCTCATGAGCAGCATGGGATATGTTGTGGGTGAGAAGATTGCCAGAGCTGTCGAGAAGGCTACAGAGGAGAAGCTTCCGGTATTCATGTTCTGCTGTTCAGGCGGTGCACGTATGCAGGAGGGAATTATTTCTCTGATGCAGATGGCCAAGACATCCGCTGCATTCAAGAAACATTCTGATGCAGGACTTCTGTATGTATCTATTCTTACAGATCCTACAACAGGTGGTGTTACAGCCAGCTTTGCAATGCTTGGAGATATTATCCTTGGAGAGCCAGGTGCGCTCGTAGGATTTGCAGGACCACGAGTTATCAAGCAGACTATTGGTCAGGAGCTTCCAGAGGGCTTCCAGAGATCAGAGTTCCTTGTTGAGCATGGTATCATAGATGGCATAATCACAAGAGACAAGATGAAGGACACAATGTATGATCTCATCGTCACACATAAGCAGAGACAGGGCTATGCTAACTTTGACAGTGCTGTTGAAGATGAGAAATTTGACATAAGCGAGATCCTCAAGGAGAGACTCAAGGATGACGAGCCTAAGACTCCGTGGGAGAAGCTCAGAGGTGCTCGTCAGATGAGCAGACCTTCAGGTTTCGACTATGTGAAGTATATATGCGATGATTTCCGTGAGATCCACGGAGATAGAACCATGAATGATGACAGAGCCATTGTGGGTGGTATCGGTCATATAGATGGACAGCCTGTAACAGTTATATCACAGGTCAAGGGAGCTTCCATGGCAGAGTGCATGGAGAGAAACTTTGGTATGCCTCTTCCTGATGGCTACAGAAAGGCTCTTCGTCTGATGAAGCAGGCTGAGAAGTTCGGCAGACCTATCATTACATTTGTAAATACACCGGGTGCGTTCTGTGGACTTGAGGCTGAGGAGCGAGGAATGGGTGAAGCCATAGCGAGAAATCTCTATGAGATGTCATCACTCAAGGTTCCTGTACTCTGTATCCTTATCGGAGAAGGCGGAAGCGGTGGAGCACTTGCCCTTGCAGTCGGCAATGAGGTATGGATGCTTGAGAATGCGACATACTCAATCCTTTCACCTGAGGGATATGCGTCTATCCTCTGGAAGGACAGCAACAGAGCTGAGGAGGCTGCAGAAGTTATGCAGATTACAGCGCAGGATCTCAAGAGACTGAACGTTATCGAGCAGGTCGTACCTGAGTACGGCGGAGCAGATGAGCAGTCAGTTCCATATATAGGCAAGTACCTTAAGATGAACATTAAGGAATTCCTCAAGAAGTATTCAGACAAGACTCCTGAGGAGATCGCACAGGACAGATACGACAGATTCAGAAATCTGTAGATCACAGATATACTATAGATGAAAGGCATTTCTCAAGTGAGAAATTTATCTCACGGGGAATGCCTTTTATTCATGCATATGTTGAAGTGATGGTGTTTTTTTGGTAAACTTTATGTATATGGCTGAAGATACAGCTTGAATTGGAGGAGCGTTTATGAAGAAACAGATAAAGGTTACTTTGATAGTTATCGTGGCCGCCATCATTGCGGCAGCAATCATATGGTACGTGATGTACCTGCGGGGCAAGGAGCAGGATCTGCTGACACCTGTGGGAACACGTGCAGAATTTATCGGTGATACAGACAAATATCCTACCATGCTTACAGCGAAGGGGACTCAGATCCTGAATGCAGACGGAGAACAGGTTGTTCTCAAGGGTGTGATGGTTCCAGAGTCGCGCAGTCTGTATGAGGAGAAGAAGTTTAATGAGGATTTCTACAAGGATGTATTTGCCAAGGGTGGTAATGCCATAAGGGTGCCAATAAGCCCTGTGGAGTACAAGAATGACGATTACTATATGTGGAGATATCTTGACCGCATAGTTACCTGGGCCGGAGAGAACGATAACTATGTTATTCTCGACTGGGATTATACAGGTAACCCGATAGATGGTTCCGGGGATGAGATGCCGGATCTCGACGAGAATCCGCTGGATTATTCTGCTGAATTCTGGAAGAACATTGCGGATTATTTCAAGAACACTCCAAATGTTATATTTGAGATATACAATGAGCCGGTTGGCATGAGTGATTCAGAGTGGAAGAGATGCGCGGAGAGCCTTATAGGAGTTATAAGGGATGCCGGCGCAAAGCAGCTTATAATCGTTGGAAGTCCGGATTACTGTTATGATCTCGGATGGCTTGACGAGCTTGGCGTGAAGAATGACAATACTGCGTTCTCTGTTCATGTTTACCCAGACAAGGTGTTCTGGCAGAAGTTCCTGTCGGGCTATGTGACAAGTTATCCTCTTATAGTGACAGAGTGGGGATATGCAGACGATGATGTCGAGGTCAAGAATGAGAAGCTGAAGGGCACCAGAAATGTATTTGGAATAAAATTTACCAGATATCTGGAAAAGCATGATATAGGATGGATTGCAGTTGGATATGACGATACGGTGGAGCCATCCATGTTTACTAAGGGATATAAGAAACTCACAAAATGGGGCGAGTATGTGACTGAGCTGCTTGGAGACAAGGAAGAATAAAGAGAATAACGGATAAAAGGGAGAAAATATATAATGGCAATCAGAATATTAGGAACAGGAAGCTGCCTTGCGGAGAAAGAGGTATCAAATGATGAGCTTGCAAAGTATGTTGATACATCTGATGAGTGGATATCTTCAAGAACAGGTATAAAGAACAGAAGAATAGCTGTTAAGGAGACGACGACGAGCATGGCTGTTGAGGCTGCTGAGAGGGCACTTGAGATGGCAGGGAAGTCCGCAGAGAATGTGGAGCTTATAGTGCTTGCCACAGTCACTCCGGATTATTACACACCAAGCGGGGCGTGTCAGGTTCAGGCGGCTATAGGTGCGGATAAGGCGATTGCGTTTGATGTGAATGCGGCATGCTCGGGCTTTGTATTTGCCCTCAATGTTGCAAAGATGTATATAGAGACAGGGTTTGTGAAGAATGCTCTTGTAATAGGTTCGGAGACGCTGTCAAAGATACTTGACTGGAATGACAGAGGTACATGCGTATTGTTTGGAGATGGCGCAGGTGCCGCTTATATAGAGGAGTCTGACAAGGGAATCATAAGCATTGTCCAGGGTTCAATCGGCAAGAAGGGTATGGTGCTCAACTGCGAGAGCAGAAAGACCAACAATATATTTGTAAAAGATGAGATCAATCATGACTATCTGTATATGGATGGACAGGAGGTGTACAAGTTTGCGGTGAGACAGTGTCCTAAGTGCCTCCAGGAGGCCCTTGACAAGGCTGGAATGACCGTTGACGATGTGGATTACTTCGTACTCCACCAGGCAAATGTAAGAATTATTGAATCTGTTGCCAAGAGACTTAAGGCACCGCTTGAGAAGTTCCCTACGACTCTCGACTACACAGGAAATATGTCTGCGGCGAGTGTACCTGTACTTCTCGACCAGCTCGTGAGAGAGCACGGCCTGAAGCGCGGCGACAAGATCGCAATGTCGGCATTCGGCGCAGGGCTCACATACGGCGCTGTGGTTATGGAGTGGTAGAGGCTTTAACACCTGTAATTTTTGAGGGCGGAATGGAGCTCCTTGTAGTTTGGGAGTACTTTCTCTACCTCGGCCCAGAAAAGTGCGGAGTGGTTCATCTGCTTTCTGTGACACAGCTCGTGGACTACCACGTAGTCTATGATTTCGGGAGTGGTGTTCATCAGTGCACAGTTGAAATTCAGGTTACCGGAGGAGCTGCAGCTTCCCCAGCGGGTCTTCTGATGCCTGATGGTGATCCTTCCGTAGGTCACGCCTATTATCTGAGCAAAATGTTCTACACGTGAAGGAATATATATCCGAGCCTGTTCTGACAGTGCCTTTATATCGGCATCTGTCAGGGCAGTGCTTGGATTTTTTTCGTCTGACATATTGGAAATTCTTTTCTGCATGATTTCCAGATGGCTGCGGATCCAGTTTTGTCTGGAATCCACAAAGCTTTGGATCTGACTGTCGGTCATTCTGAGGGGCGCACGGACCTTTATGTTGAGGTCTCTGTCTATCTCGATACAGATAGATTTGCGCCTGCTCCTGACGACAGAATGTTCGAATTTATCAGAATTGTTCATGGCATATTACCTGTCTTTGATAGGTACGTAGTCCTTAGGCTCTACAAGACTTGGATAAGCCGGACGCATTATCTTGTAGCTGTTGATCAGCTCCTCCATACGATGCGCACTCCATCCAACCACTCGGCCAATGGCAAATAGTGGTGTGTAGAGGGCGTAAGGGATCTTGAGCATCTTGTATAACAATCCGCAATAGTAATCTATGTTGATGCACACACCCTTGTAGATCTTGCGCTCCTCGGCAATGACCTCAGGTGCGATGCGCTCTATGAGCTCGTATAATTTGAATTCGTCCTTCTCGTGCTTCTCCTCGGCGAGCTTTTCTACATACTCCTTGATAATGACAGCTCTTGGATCTGACAGAGAGTATACAGGCTGGCCCATTCCGTATACCACGCCCGATTTGTCAAATGCTTCGCCGCGCACGATCTTCCTGATGTACTCACGGATCTGCTCCTCGTCCGTAACATCCTCGACATTGCAGTGTATGTTCTTCATCATCTCCATGACCTTGAGGTCTCCACCGCCGTTGAGCGGTCCCTTGAGTGAGCAGAGTGCTGCTGCGACTGTGGCATATGTATCTGAGCCGGATGATGTGACAACACGTGTTGTAAACGTAGAGTTGCTTCCGCCTCCGTGTTCCATGTGGAGAACAAGGGCAAGATCGAGAACCTTTGCCTCAAGCTGTGTGTACTTTCTGTCTGAACGGAGCATGCTCAGGATATTCTCCGCAAATGAAAGCTCAGGATCCGGCTTGTGTATATAACAGCTCTTGCCAAGCTCATAATGTCTGTATCCCTGGAAAGAATATACAGCGAGTCTTGGGAATACACTTATTATCATAAGACACTGCTGAAGAACGTTGTCCAGAGATATATCCGTCTCAGACTTATCGTATGATCCGAGGGCAAGGATACTCTTGGTCATATTTGAAATGATATCCTTGGTAGGGTTCTTCATTATGACATCTTGTATAAAGTTGTGTGGAAGGTCGTATGCAAGGTTGAGGACCTGTTTGAACTTGGCAAGCTCATTCTCGTCCGGAAGCTTTCCAAACAGTAACAGATATGTACACTCCTCGAAACCGAATCGTCCTTCCTTTGTAAATCCGTCTATCAACTGGCGGATCTCGTAACCTCTGTAATATAATTCACCGTCAGCAGGAGTATGCTTTCCGTCCTCCATTGTATACGCCCGGCTTAGTGAAATGTTGGTGATGCCGGCATTTATTCCTATTCCATTCAGATCGCGAAGTCCACGCTTTACGCCGTATTCCTCGTAGAGGTTGTTATCTATGGTATCGTTCTCAATACAGAGACCAAGACGCTCCTTCGTAAATGAACTAAGATTATTGATTGACATATATAATACTCCTTTCAGGTAAGTCTTCATTGAATTATCTCACTTATTTACAACTATTGCAATCCGAAATGATTGTATGGGTGTAAAATATTATGTATAATGTACTGAGAATAAAGTTAAGACAAATGTTTTAGGAGGTAATATAAATTGGCAGACAGACAGGATATGGGGCAGAATAAAGGGAGCGCAGGAGCTCATAAGGGAACTGTGAGCCGTGCAACAACGAGCAGTGTGAAAAAGACACAGCCGGGCAAGGGAGTAGCGTCAGGCAGTCGGTCAGCATCAGGCAGCCGTCCTGTGTCGGGAAATCGTCCGGCATCGGGCAGCCACTTATCATCGGCGAGTCGTCCGAAAAGTGCAACTGCGCAGGACAAAAGGCGCACAAGTACGGGACGTCCACTTGAAAAGTCGGTGAAGTCCGTGTCTTCAGGAAGCAAGACCAGGAGACCGGCGAATAGCAGATCGTCAACAGGTTCCGGTAAAAAATCCGCGCAGAGCAGAAATAAAAAGAAGCGATATGAGCTGAATACGAAAATGATGGTCGTGGCGGCTCTGGTGGTTGGAATAGTGCTTGCACTTGTGATCACGATGATCATGAGATCCAGCATGCTCAGGGTCAAGCAGATCCAGACGGATTATAATATGGGTGATATATTTGATATAACAAACTATATTGAGCCGGACAGCAATGATGCCAGGCTGGAATATGACAACTCAGAATTTGCACCGGATAAGCTTGGTAAGTACACCATCAAATATAAGATCAGACGTGGAAAGTTAAGCAAGACAAAAAAGGCTGTGATAAATGTTGTTGATGAGGTAAATCCATACATAGACGGCCCGGACGAGATAGACGTTTCTATGGGAACGGATATAAACTGGAGTGATTATTACAATGTCACAGATGAGGATCCGGATGTGCAGGATTCGCTTAAAGCTTCTCAGGATGTGGACACAAGCAAGGAGAGAACCGTAACAGTGACTCTCACAGCGGAGGACTGGGCAGGCAACAAGGCGTCCAGACAGATCATCGTAAATGTACTCAAGAGTAACTTTGATGAGTAGGGTGTGAACGAAATAAAATATCTTGAAAAATGACAGAAAAAAGCTCAATGCTGACGGGGATGAAATCCGAAAGCATTGAGCTTTTTGATTTTAGTATTTTATGAGATAGGCGGCTTTCTCAGCTCTGCATCCAGCTCTGAGTTGTCAACCACTGTTGTCTTGGTCTTTTTAACCTTTTCCTTTTTCTTCTTCGATCTGCTCTTGTGTATGTTCTTGATGAGCATTACCACCAGAAGCAGGATGAGACCTATGCTTATGAGGACTACGGATAAACCGTATTTGTCCAGTATCTTGTCGATTATGTTGTAGCTTGACTTCTCCCACAGTCCATCCGCTTCAAGATCTGCCTGAACCTTTGAGAGGCAGTACTTTGTTCCGGTACACTTTGGTATACCCGGAAGTCTTGATGTGATGGCTGTAAGGTTGCTTGCCTGTTCGTCGGTTACATTGAAGTATGTATATGACAATGCCTCCTTACCTGTTGTGGTTATAGGATCGTCCAGACCGAGATTGATGAGATACCACTCTCCGCCGAGATAAACGGCATTCCATGCACAGTTGTTGATGTAACTCTCTTCTTTGAGCTGCTTCTGTGTGTCCATCGAGTCGTCCAGAAGATCTGAATTCTGTCCCTCAATGTACAGACATGGCACACCGACGTAATCCATAATGGCCTTGAAAGCCTTTGCATATCCGTAGGTGACTGCCGACTGATACTTGGAGTTGAACACGCCGTCTGCGGTGTATGCGTATATGTTGTCCTTGCTCTTAGATGTTGCATCTGAGGCATAATAAACTTTGTTGATGATCGAATTATGTATGAGATATACCTTCTCGTAATCCTTTGCGCTCTCATCCAGAGAAGCTGCATAATTCTTGACGGTCAGGTCAAAGTTGTTCTTGTATATGGAACGTGTATCTCCGTTGGCATACAGTGAATAGCACTCGATGGTGAGAGCTGTATATCTGAGTTCTCCCGAGGATTCCTGCTTGCACTGATAGCTGTCGGACATCCAGAAATACTCAGGATGATCGGCGAGTACAGCGTTGACGATCTGATCCATTCCATCGTTTCCGATAACTTCCCAGTCTTTGTTGCTGACCGACAATGTAAATGCTGTGTAATATCCGCCGTCCTGATAAGAAGCATTGGATGTCGACTCGTTGAATTTCTGAGCTGCATCGTTGATCTGTTTGTAGACGGTTCTGTACGCACTGTTGTCAAACTGGTCATAGAAATAAGTTCTGCCATCTATGGTATCGGTTTTGTTACTGCTGTCCGTATCATCTGTATCCGCCGCCTTTGCGACATATGGAGAAAATGATAATATCATGGTAAGCGTAAGCAGCAGTACAAGAAATTTTTTCTTCATAACTGGAACACACTCCTTCTTTTGCTTATGCAAAGCCCCTTTATATACTTCCTTCAATAATAACACATTATGGTTATTATTGCCAGAGAAAATGGGTTAAAGCGGTTGGATTTTGCTTCGCATATGTGTATAATAGTAAAAACCTGATGGTTAACGGATGGAAGGAGGAAACACATGGCTTCCAGTTGCGATATGTGTGCACACTATGTGTACGATGACGAAGATGATTTTTATGAGTGCCTGGTGAATATGGATGAGGATGACTTTGCCAGATTTGTGGCAAGAGGCTACGACAATTGTCCGTATTTTCAGTTGGATGATGAATACAGGATAGTGAGACATCAGATGTGACGATTGAAGAAAAACGGGAGATGTGCAGCAGCGCGTCTCCCGTTTTTCTGGCAAATGATCAATGTGATCAGTTCTTTTCAAATGACTCCGCCAGCTCCGTGAGATACACATACCTCTCCAGAAGCTGATCCAGCTCTGATTCAAGCTGTTCCTTTTTCTGCGTGAGTTCGTTAAGCTTCACGAAATCTGACACAGAGTTGTTGATATCGGTCTCCGTCTGCTCTATCTCAGCTTCTTTCTGGGCGATGGTGTCCTCTATGGTGTCATATTCCCTCTGTTCATTGAAGGAGAACTTTTTCTTCACGGATGGATTCTGCGTTTTCTTTTTCTGGGCAGGTTCCTTGTCCGCTGTGCTGACACGCTCCGGCTTTGTCTGGGTATTTGCCCCTGCCGATGTGCTGTTGGCAAATGAACCGTGGGTCAGATAATAATCGGTATAACCGCCCTCAAACTGTGAGATCCCGCCGCAGCCGTCAAACACCAGAAGCTTTCTTATGACTCTGTCCAGAAAATATCTGTCGTGTGATACGACTATCAATATGCCCTGGAAGGAATCGAGATAGTCCTCAAGTATACACAGTGTGGAAATGTCCAGATCGTTGGTCGGCTCGTCAAGGATCAGTACATTTGGAGATGATACGAGAACCTTCAACAAATACAGTCTTCGCTTCTCGCCTCCTGAGAGCTTCTCTATGCGCTGGTGCTGCAGAGTGCCGTCAAATAAAAATCTCTCACACATTGTGGATGCTGACATGAGACCTTCGGTGGTCTGGATATACTCTGCGGTTTCTTTGACGTAGTCGAGTACCTTCATGTTGGGATCCAAGGCTTCATTTTCCTGAGAGAAATATCCTATCCTTACGGTGTCTCCGATCTCTATGGTTCCGCTGTCCGGCTTGGTGACACCGGTTATGAGCTTCATGAGCGTTGTCTTGCCACAGCCGTTTGGGCCAACAACACCTATCCTGTCAGTCCTCAGGAAGTTGTATGAGAAGTCCGTTATGACCGGACTTGGTCTGCCCGGCCAGGTCTTGGCTATATGGGAGAGCTCTATTGTTTTGTTTCCCAGCCGGCTCGCGATTGAGCTCATGGTAACAGACTGAGTTTCCTTTATAAGCTCCTCACTTGCAAGCTTCTCATATCTCTGGATATGGGCTTTCTGCTTTGTGCTTCTGGCTCTAGCACCTCTCTGCATCCATGCGATCTCCTTGCGCAGGATATTCTGATGTTTGTTCTGAGTGGCAAGTGCGATGTTCTCACGCTCTGCCTTCAGCATGAGATAGCCTTCGTAGTTGGTATTGTAGCTGTAGGTTTTGCCTTTGTCGATCTCTACTATGCGGTTGCACACCTTGTCAAGAAAGTATCTGTCGTGGGTGACCATGACCAGAGCGCCCTTGTAGTTGTTAAGGTAATCCTCCAGATATTCTGTCATATCGTTGTCGAGGTGGTTGGTGGGCTCGTCCAGAACAAGAATGTCACATCTTGACAGCAGTGCCGCAGCCAGAGCGACCTTTTTTCGCTGACCTCCTGAAAGTGTGCTCACCATGAGGCTGGTGTCGTCAAATCCGAGACGGTGAAGAAATGCCTTGGCATCACCCTCTATGCTCCATTTGTTCTCCTCGTCGACATTTGCAGTGATGACATAGTCGTATATGCTGACCTTCTCTGCGAAGTCGGGGGTCTGTGGAAGATATTTTATGACCACGTTGTTTCCCTTTGACAACTGTCCTGAATCACATTCGTCTATGCCGGCTATGATCTTGAGGAGTGTTGATTTACCCGTGCCGTTTACGCCTATGACACCGATCTTTTCTCCTGAATTTACTGAAAAGTCTGCGTCATCGAACAGAATCTTGTCAGTGTATGCTTTTGAAAATCCTTTTATTGTAAGTAGGTTCATATATGTTCTTATGGGGCTTTGTGCCCGCCCTTTCGTCAAAATGAGCCGTGAAAACGGCTTTGCATGTAAGTATTATTGTAATTGGGGAGAATTGACGAGTCAAGAAGCATATCATAATAGAAATACCATTTGAGAATAATTAAAAATAGACGAAAATATATAAGACAATGATCTCCACCCGACAGTATATTTGTAAAAAAACATTCCTGAATTTATACAACATGACTAAAAAATAACCTGAAAAGGCGCTTTAGGTTAATAAAAACAAGCCATTTGCACAAATTGGTTTACAAAATTACAATTTTGTAATTTGCAAATTATTCCAAAAAGTAGTATAAATTGAACATTGATTACGGACAGGAATGGAGGTAATTATCATGGAATCAACAAATATCAGGGTTAAGCTCAATTCAGTAGAGCAGGTAAGACAGTTTGTAGAGACAATGAGAAAATATGATGGAGACGTTGATGTATATTCATCCAACAGGAATTATCTTGTAGATGGCAAATCAATACTGGGAGTTTTTAGTCTTGGACTTGATCAGGAACTCACAGTAAAGTTCTATAACGGAGCGACAGAGTCGTTTATAAATACATTACAGCCATTTATGCTGGCTGCATAAGGAGTATTTATTACAATAATTTTCATAGCTAATTCGTGGTCTGTATGCATTGACACATTCGTTGATGGAGTGTTAGAATGTCCTTATAAATATTAAGAGATATTAGGGGGCGCAGCCAATGCAGATTACAGAGATGAAAGCTAAAGTTAACACTATGGATGACATCAAGAAGTTTGTTGCATACCTGAATCAGTTTCCAAATGATGTTGACGTTTCATCAGCTCAGTACGTCGTAGATGGAAAGTCAATCTTAGGTGTGTTCAGTTTAAATCTTGAGAAGCCACTTACAGTGAAATTTCATGGAGAAGTTGCACCAGAGCTTCAGGCAAAGCTTGATGAGTTTAAGTGCTAATTCTATAGGATACATAAGAAAGCTTAGAAAAGCAGGCTGCAGATTTTCTGCAAGCCTGCTTTTCCTATGCTGTGAGACAAGTGTCAGGAGGGATGATTATGATATACGAAGCGGATCAGGGGTTGGAATACCATATAAAGGTAAATGAGGATATGATAGGCCAGTATGTTATCATGCCGGGGGATCCTAAGAGATGTAAGGCGATAGCAGCGTATCTCGAAGATGCGGAGCTGGTGGCGGACAGCAGGGAATTTGTCACGTATACAGGCTATCTGGATGGAGAGAAGGTCAGTGTCACGTCCACAGGTATAGGCGGCCCGTCGGCGGCCATAGCCATGCAGGAGCTGGTGCACGCCGGTGCCCACACTTTTATCAGGGTTGGAACCTGTGGCGGTATGCAGACTGAGATCGTCGGCGGAGACGTGGTGATCGCCACGGGAGCTGTCAGGATGGAGGGCACGTCAAGAGAGTATGCGCCTATAGAGTACCCTGCGGTTGCGGATATAGATGTGGTGAATGCGCTCAGAGAGTCAGCAGGAGCACTTGGAGTGACGGCACACACAGGTGTGGTTCAGAGCAAGGACTCATTTTATGGACAGCATTCGCCGGGAATCATGCCGGTTGGATATGAGCTTATGAACAAATGGGAAGCGTGGAAGAAGATGGGCTGCAAGGCCTCTGAGATGGAATCTGCTGCATTGTTCATAGTTGGAGCGTTCCTGCGGGTCAGGGTCGGTGCGTGCTTCCTTGTGGTGGCGAATCAGGAGAGGGCTGCAGCCGGTCTCCCGAATCCTGAGGTACACGACACCGATAAAGCCATACGTGTGGCTATTGAAGCTGTGAAGAAGCTTATCAGAACTTGAATACACGACCTATGTCTGTCTTGTAGCTTTCAAGATAGTCAAGGATCTCATCTGAATTATCCATGACGGTATATATCTCGTTGGTCGCAGGCGTCATAAAGCCTTTGTCCGACGTCTCTTTGAGCATGGACAGAAGATGATCGTAGAATCCGTTCTGATTGAAAATTACGATTGCTTTGCCGTGGCGTCCGAGCTGCTTGAGCGTGAGGATCTCAAAGAATTCCTCGAGAGTGCCAATTCCGCCGGGCGTTACGATGAAAGCGTCTGCCTTATCTTCCATGATCTGTTTGCGCTCTCTCATGGTCTCAGTGGTTATCAGCTCGGAGACATTCTCAAACAGTATTCCGTCAACATTAAAGAATGAAGGAGTGACGCCTATTATGGTGCCATTTTCCTCGTATACACCCCTTGCCACTGCGCCCATGAGCCCATTTGCTCCAGCGCCGTACACAAGAGTGTGGCCTCTTTTGGCGATTTCCCTTCCTAAATATTCTGTTTCTTCTATATAAGATCTGTCAATGTCGTTGCTTGACGCGCCGTATACACATATATTCATAAAAACCTCCAATGTGACAATGCCAGGTATTCCTGAACTGCCGAAAAACCATTTATTAAACAGTATATAGAAGTAAATGATAATTTGGAAGAAATTATTTATAAAATAATGTAAAATCGCAAAAAAATGCGGAGCAGCCATAGGACTGCCCCGCAAAGGGAAAACATGAAAAGAATGATATGAGATTACAGAAGCTCAACAACTTTGCCCAGAACTGCGATCTCTTTTTCTTTTGCACCCATAAGGTACTTCTCAAATCTGTCCATACAGTCAACCTTGCCTGTGATGGAAGTCTTGATGAGAAGGTTTCTGGCGGTGAGCATGGTGTTCTCAACCTCCATATAATCATTCAGGATATCACCGTTGAATTCGATATATCCGTGATCCATCATGTACTTGAGTCTCTCCATCATGAGAACCTTGTGGTCATACAGGATGTGAAGAGCACGTATATCAAAGTCTGGATCCTCTGCTGAAAGCTGCTTGCCGATCTGCTTCAGAACCGCATCGTAGACATCAACCCCAAATACTGTGTCCTTAAAACGATTCCTCATCATACGGAAGTGATTCTTGGTATCCTTTGACTCAAGGTACTCGATGATGGTATCCTTGATATACTGTGTGTCGAGTTCGTAGTATGTATCAGCCAGATTCTTCTGGATCACGTATATTCCACGGCGTCCCTTGTAGTCGTCCTTGAAAATATGATCCTCCTGGGCTGTGATTGTGTCGTAGCCGTTTCTCACATCTGAGTATGATACTTTTGAGTAGGAATAATGCTCGCCAAATGTGAAATCTCCAACATAGAACTGCTGCTCCTCGTCGTCATATCCGTAGATGAAGAGCTCGTGTGGGAATTTGTAGTCGGCACCGGAATCGCAGAGGATCTTAGCCTCGTCAAATACTCCGTATACATATCCGCCCAGATTGATGGTCTTCTTGATGAAAGTGAGAATATCTCCGCAGTAGCTCTCCACCTGCTCCTTTGTCATGAGAGAGAAGAGAAGATAAGGACATTCCTTAAGTGAACTGCTTCCCGGCATCATATCTGCAAGAAGCATCTCATCTCCTGTGAAGATCTCTTCGATGTTGTAACATCTTAACTGTATATAATTGCTGAATATCCAATTCTTGGCTTTCTCGTCGTCCCCTATGATCGAGAAAAGTGTGGCATGCCACTGCCAGGATGTTATCATTGGATAGCTTATTGGCAAAATCTTTTTGCTCATGTGCTTATTACCTCCATTTCATATTAAGATTACGTGATGTTAGCTGACCTTGGCTGCTACAGCCTTGACTACATCGTTCATGTCATAGTAGAGACCAAGTGCAAGCTCAGAATCATCAAATTCAATGTTAAAAGCCTGCTCAAGTCCGACGATGAACTGAATGATGGAAACGGAATTCACGCCATATTCGGTGGTGAGTTCTGCAGTCATGTCCAGCTTGCCCGCATCTATGTCTGGAAGAATATCAGAAAAAACCTCCAATACTTTTTTTGTTAATGTGTCTTTGTCCATTTCAAACCTCCCATTCGTTTTGATATGTTACCAATGCACGTTACTTATATTTTAATGTGTTTGACAGTATTTTTCAATAAAATTATTCAATCCGTACAGAAATATTTGTGCATTTTTGTGTTAAATGTTAAAATTACCGTGAAGTATATGGTGTAAAATATGGTATAGTTGAATAAAATATTATAATTTTTTTAAAAAAATCAGACAGTTGATGTAAAATATAGAACAACAATATACGATAAGGCAGGGTGATGGACATGAAGATAGTTGTTCTGGATGGATGTGCGGCGAATTCCGGCGATATTAGCTGGGACAGTATTGGCAAGTATGGCGAGCTGACGGTGTATGACAGAACCGACAGGTCAGAGGTGGTCTCAAGGATAGGCGATGCGGAGATCATAACAACGAACAAGACGGTGATAGACAGGGCTGTGATCGAGGCCTGTCCGAACCTCAGATATATAGGTGTGCTTGCCACCGGCTACAATGTGGTCGATGTGGAGGCGGCACATGAGCACGGCATAGTGGTTACAAATGTTCCGGCATACAGTACGGATGCTGTGGCGCAGTTTACATTTGCACTGCTTCTGGAACTGGCAAACAGGGTCGGGGCGCATGATGCGTCAGTGAAGGACGGTGGCTGGGTGAGAAGTAAGGATTTCTCCTACAGTGTGATGCCGACCATGGAGCTTGCGGGCAAGACTATGGGTATCATAGGCTATGGCAGTATAGGTATGAAGGTGGCTGAGATCGCACATGCATTTGGCATGAGGGTGCTGGTGAACAGCCGGACGAGGAAAGCCCTGCCGGATGGCGATTGGATAAGCTGGGCTGAGAGGGATGAACTGTTCGCACAGTCGGATGTGATAAGCATACACTGTCCTCTGTTCCCTGAGACGGAGGGAATGATAGACAGGAGTGCGATAGGCCGGATGAAGAAGACTACATTCATCATAAACACTGCCAGAGGCGGCTGCATAGTGGAGAAGGATCTGGCAGATGCCCTGAACGAGGAACGTATAGCTGGAGCCGCGGTGGATGTCATAGCACAGGAGCCTATGGCGGCGGACAATCCGCTTCTCACGGCAAAGAATGTGATCATAACACCACATATCGCCTGGGCACCGAAGGAGGTCAGGGAGAGACTTCTCAATATAGCGGGTGGCAATATAGAGGCGTTTCTCAATGGAAAGCCTGTAAATACAGTATAAAAAGAATAAGATTAGCCATTGAGCAGAAATTTAGCTGTAAGAAGAAAGGATAGATCAGGAAGATGGAGAGCAGTTCTTTTGAGGATGTGAACAGACTGGTTAGGTCTGAACTGTATGAGCACATGGATCCGGAATTTGGCAAATATCTGGCCATGAACCTTCCGGGCTGTGGCAATATAATAGGTGTGAGGCTGGATGACCTGAAGGAGATAGCCAGACAGATAGCCGACATAAACTGGAAGGAGTATCTGAAGCATGCGCCGGATGATACGCTGGAGGATGTGGTCATTCAGGGGCTTGTCCTTGGATTCGCACAGGGCAAGCTGGAGGAGATACTTGCATATGCCGATGAATTTGTTCCCAAGATAGACAACTGGTGGGTGTGTGACTCGTTCTGCAGTACATTTGTGGCGGCATCCATGTACCCGGAGATAGTGTGGGAATTCATCATGAAGTATATGGGAGATTCCGAGCTGAATCCTGCGTGGAGAAAGAAGGAGGAGGCAGAGATTCCAGAGGGACAGGGAGGCATCGCAGTAGGAACCTGGCAGGATATGTCCGATGACTTCAGACTCAGGTTCGTGGCTATCATGCTGAAGTGCTACTTTGTGAATGACAAGTATATCGACAAATGCCTTTATGCATTTGAACATATGCAGGATGGCGGCTACTATGCAAAGGACGGTGTAGCCTTTGGCCTGGCGGAGAGCTATTTCGTGTTCCCGGACAAGACGATTGAGTACATAAAAGGTGCACAGTTTGACAGGCAGATTCTGGAGATGACGAAGAACAAGATAGAGAAGATATACAGGCTGCCGGAAGCGGATGTGAACAGGTTTGCGGAAGTTATAAATGAATATTAAAATTAAGAGAAGGACATTATATTTGCAGGAGGAATTCTTATGAGAAATTTGAATGCGGATATGGATGTCCTTTTTGCTTTGGCTGAGATCAATAATATTGAAAATGAGTTTATGGTGGCAATGGTGCTGGTGATTGTCTGTTTGGCGGCTGCGGTATGTCTGACCGTATGGATAAGAAAATACGTCAGGGGAAATGCCTCAGGCAGTCTGGAAGATAGTCAGGATGAGCGGGAGGACAGGGAGTATTCATCGGAGGATAACTACATCGATGGTGATGCTGTAGCCATTGCCATTGCTGGAGCTTTGGGAGGAACAGCAAATATTTACAGTCTGAGGAGCAGTGATACAAGACTTAGAGTTACGGTGAACAACGGGGCGCTGGTGGACAGGAGAAAACTGAAAGCCACAGGAGCTCTGGGAATACTGGCAAAGGGCAGGCAGGTGCAGGTATTCTATGAGGATCAGGTGGAAAGGATATGCCGAGAGCTTGGAAGATATATAGATGGACACAGGAAAGATAATATTGAACAGGAGGCTGAGATCGATTATGAAAGAGTGCTTAAGAAGGTGTATGTGCCTGTTGAAGGTGATGTTGTGCGCGTATCTGATATACATTGCCTACAGAACCTGGGAGACGGGAGTGTCGGCTTGTGTGCGATTCGAGCCACACGGGGAGAGATCAGAGCGCCGTTTGACTGCAAGGCTGGATATAGTAAAGCCGGAGAAGGTCAGATAGAGTGTACATCTGAGGAAGGATACGTGGTCAGGATATATCTGATATCAGAGATCGACACCGGATGGCAGAGGACACAGAGCTATGTAGATATAAGACTTACATGTGGTGATGGTGAGAAGGTGCGAAAAGGAAGGCTGCTTGCAGAGTATCCATATGAGACGCTTGCTGGCAGAGGCGAAACTGTATATGCTGTGCTGGAGGTACATTCCGATGAAAATGCTGATACAGGTCATTCTGGTGGCATAGATAAAGGATATCAGCTTAAGATAAACCGGAGAGAGAAAGTGAATTATGAATATGTGGCATGCGAGCTTGTCGTCTGAAAAGCTCACATGCCATTTATTTACGCTCTGGTTGCCCTGTCTATGATCCCAGCAAGGGTATCTATGACCATAGCGGCATCCTGATCTTTGTATTTCAGGAAAGTATAAGCACAGCCTTGTACGAACATTGACACCTCAACATTCTTGGCAAGGTCATCTCTGAACTCGGGACGGGCGTCATATATCTTCTCCTTGATGAGGGCGTCGAGCTTGTTGGTCAGGACTCCATAGCTTCTATTGTCATCAGGAAAGAGTATGGAGAACAAATGTCCCTGGTTGATAAATGCGTTGCATAACTGCCTGCTTGCTTCTGCAGGATTGGTAAGCATATATTCTGGATTTGGAATGTCACCGATGAGGGACAGAAGAGCATCATTTTCGAGGTATTCCGACAGATCATATATATCCTGAAAATGCAGATAGAAAGTCTGCTTGCTGATATTGGCCTTTTCTGTGAGTTCCTTCACTGTGATCTTCTCCACAGGTTTGGTGGCACGCAGTTCGATAAATGCGCTGAATAAGCTGTTGCGTGTACGCTGAATCCTTCTGTCCATAAAAGCTCCTTTCTGATCATACAAAAGCTGTACGCGGGTAATGATTATAAATGGCTGTAAGCGCCCTGATGATGCTCTATGCATTATAATATAGAATACAACAAAAGAAAGATATAGTCAAAAAAACGTATATAAATATTAAATCTAATTGTCAATAATTGTCTGGAGTAAATTATTTTACTTTTATCAAAAAACGAATATTCATATAGCGGATGTGCAACGGTATACTGAAGGTAATTTACTACAGTCAAGAAATGACTGAGAGGGCTTGGATGATGGAACTTGAATACTAACTTTGTATGGAGGAAAAGTTATGGATTTGTATGAGTTTTATTCGGGAAGGTGCTTTGATGCCTACAATGAGCTCGGCGCACACGTTGTGAAGGAGAACGTGGGCAAGAGCAGGAGGAAAGCAGTGACAGGAGTGGACTTTGTGACGTATGCACCGAATGCGGAGTCGGTGACGGTTACAGGTGAGTTCAATTCATGGGGAGAGACTGCCATGGAGAGGTGTTACGATGGCAGCTTTTTCAAGTGTTTTGTGCCGGGGGCAAAGGCCGGACAGATGTATAAATATAAGATATACCAGAGAGATGGATATTGTGTGGATCACTGTGATCCGTATGGATTCGGCATGGAGCTGAGACCGGCATTTGCATCTATAATAAGAGATATGGATGAGTATACATTTGGCGATGCAAGATGGATGAGGACACGGAATGAGTGCAAGGGTGGTCCGCTCAATGTGTATGAGATGCACATGGGCTCATGGCACTGCAAGCCGGTGTATGATGAGAATGGAAAACAGCTGACACCGGAAGAAGTCATTGAGACTGACCGAGTTGCTGAGGGCTGGTATACATACAGAGAGATAGCACCGATGCTTGTGGAATATCTGAAAGAGCAGGGCTACAATTATGTGGAGTTTATGCCGCTTTCGGAGCATCCATGTGATGAGTCATGGGGCTACCAGAATACCGGATTCTTCAGTCCGACGGCTAGATACGGAACGGCGGATGACCTGAAGTTCCTCATCGACACGCTTCACAAGAACGGCATAGGTGCCATCATGGACTATGTGCCTGTGCATTTTGCACTGGATGGATATGGACTTGCAAAGTATGACGGAACCAATCTGTATGAGCATCCGACCGATGATGTGGGCTACAGCGAGTGGGGTAGTAAGAATTTCATCCATTCCAAGGGAGAAGTTCAGACATTTCTCAAGAGTGCGGCGAATTACTGGCTCACAGAGTATCATTTTGATGGCCTAAGAATGGATGCCATCAGCAGGATAATCTACTGGATGGGCGACGAGTCTAGAGGTGTAAATGACAGGGCGGTTGAGTTTATAAAGGGGCTTAACCAGGGACTTAAGGACAGACACCCGTCATGTATTCTCTGCGCCGAGGATTCCACGGACTACAAGGGAACCACCAAGGAAGTCGGATACGGCGGACTGGGATTTGACTACAAATGGGATATGGGTTGGATGAATGACACATTGAATTTCTTCAGAACTCTGCCGTTTTGCAGAGGCGACCAGTATCACAAGCTGACATTCTCCATGATGTATTTTTATAATGAGAGATACATGCTGCCACTCTCGCATGACGAGGTTGTACATGGCAAGGCAACCATAGCCCAGAAGATGGCGGGATCATATGAAGAGAAATTCCCAAATGCAAAGGCGCTCTACGCCTACATGTATGCGCATCCGGGCAAGAAGCTTAACTTCATGGGTAACGAGATAGCCCAGCTAAGAGAGTGGGACGAGAAGCGTGAGCAGGACTGGGATATACTGAAATACCCGAACCACGATTCATTTAACAGATTTATAAAAGATTTGAATAAGCTCTATCTGAAAGAGACTGCGCTGTCAGGGTGGGATGATGATCCTCACGGGTTTGACTGGATACTCTGTGGCAAAGAGCAGGATGTTGTATATATATTCCAGAGAGTTATTGAGGAAAATAAGATAGTAGTAGTCATGAACCTATCAGGAAATACATACAGGGATTATCATTTCAGATACGGCGAGGGCAATTCCATGAAAGTTCTCATGAACACGGACTGGAATAAATACGGTGGAAACACTAAAGACACCGTGAAGAGTATCAAGGGCGTATGCGGTGACTTCGGCTTTGATCTTCCAGCTCTGTCTGTAATGTATTTAAAGCCGGTGGATTAGTAAAAAGGAGAGATTATGATATTAGATGTAAGCAACCTTAGCCATGGATTTGGTGACAGGGCAATATTTGAAAATGTGTCATTCAGACTTCTGGCAGGTGAGCATATAGGGCTTGTCGGCGCAAATGGTGAAGGTAAATCAACCTTCATGAATATAGTTACGGGTAGTCTCATGCCGGATGAGGGTACAGTGACCTGGGCGAAGAATGTGAAGGTCGGATATCTGGATCAGCACACGGTCCTTGAGCCGGGCATGACCATAGGCGGAGTGCTGAGGGATGCGTTCTCCAGACTTTTCGATATGGAGAAGAGGATAAATGAGATATGTGACAAGCTGGCGGAGGTCACTGACGAGGATGAGATGAACACTCTTCTTGAGGAGATGGGACTTCTTCAGGATCTTCTGGACAGCCATGACTTCTATATAATAGATTCGAAGGTTGAGGAGGTTGCCAGGGCATTTGACCTGTTGCAGCTTGGACTGGACAAGGATGTAACTGAGCTGTCGGGCGGACAGAGAACCAAGGTTCTGCTGGCGAAGCTTCTGCTTGAAAAGCCGGAGATACTTCTGCTCGACGAGCCTACGAATTATCTTGATGCACACCATATAGAGTGGCTCAAGAGATACCTTCAGGAATACGAGAATGCGTTTATTCTTATATCCCATGACATTCCGTTCCTGAATTCAGTTGTAAATATCATATACCATATGGAGAATTGTCAGCTGGGCAGATATGTCGGCGATTATGACAAGTTCCAGGAGGTGTATGCGGTGAAGAAATCCCAGCTTGAGGCTGCGTACAGAAAGCAGCAGCAGGAGATATCTGAGCTGAAGGATTTTGTGGCGAGAAATAAAGCCCGGGTTGCCACAAGAAATATGGCTATGTCCAGACAGAAGAAACTTGACAAGATGGATGTCATTCAGCTTGAGCGTGAGAAACCGAAGCCTGAGTTCAACTTCAAGGAAGCGAGAACCTCTGGTAAGGTCATATTCGAGACTGATGATCTGGTGATAGGTTACAGCAAGGACAAGCCGCTTTCCAAACCGATGAATCTCCGCATGGAGCGCGGTGACAAGATAGCCATCACAGGAACGAATGGTATAGGAAAGACGACATTCCTGAAGAGTGTGCTTGGACTTATCCCAGCTATATCCGGCAAGGCGCAGCTTGGCGACTATCTGCACATTGGATACTTTGAGCAGGAGGTTAAGCCGAGCGAGAATACATGCCTGCAGGAAATCTGGGAGGAATTCCCGGGATATACCCAGTATGAGGTACGTGCGGCTCTTGCCAAATGCGGACTTACCACCAAGCATATCGAGAGCAAGGTGAAGGTCCTCTCGGGCGGCGAGCAGGCGAAGGTGAGACTTTGCAAGTTAATCAACACTGATACAAATGTGCTTCTGCTTGACGAGCCGACAAACCATCTTGACGTTGATGCCAAGGATGAATTGAAGCGTGCTCTTTCCGAGTATAAGGGGTCTATACTTCTGGTATGTCATGAGCCTGAATTTTATGATGGCCTTGTGACAGACGTGTGGAATCTGGAGCAGTACACGCTGCTCCAGTGATCAGATATTATAAAATTGTCAGGTTCAAATAGATTTTTTGAACCTGGCAATTTTTTAGCGTAAATTTGACTAATCGCAATTCCTATATTATTCTATATAGGACAGTTTAATATGGTAAAGTGCTAAAGATAAATGCGCACTCAGCGTAGAAATAGATACATCTGCTCAAAAAGTACTGTATAATCGTACGGATATAGACGCAGGTGAAAAATAATATTAGGATGGAGATGTTAGATGAATATACTTGAGAGTTTAAAGGATAAATTACTTGTTGCAGACGGGGCATTTGGAACCTGTTATGTGGGAATGTACGGAGAGCAGGGAACTGTCGCTCCTGAGCTTGCAAACATGCGCCACCCGGAGCGGGTACTTGAAATCCATAAAGAGTATGTGAAGGTGGGAGCCGGGCTTATAAGGACAAATACATTTGCGGCAAATACAGCGAGCCTTGATGCTGACACGGATTATGTCATTTCAAATGTGCGTGCGGCGGTAAAGCTTGCGAAGCAGGCTGCGGACGGCGAAGCTGGAACGGATCACAAAAAGGTATACATTGCCGGAGATATAGGCCCAATACCTGCGGATGCCGGTCTTACACTGAATGAAAGGGCGTCACAGTACAAGCTGCTGGGTGAGGCGATGCAGGACATGGGAGTGGATATCATCTGGTTTGAGACATTTCCTGAGTTCAATGTGCTCGAGCCTGTGGTGAAGCACCTGAAGGCAAGAAAGGACACGCCGGTCATGGTGTCGTTCTGCGTGAACCAGTTTGGGTACAGCAACTGTGGATTTTCGGCAAGGGCATTGCTCTCCCAGGTGGCAGGAAATCAGGACGTGGACTGTGTTGGATTCAACTGCGGAGTTGGTCCGTACCATATGCTTCAGCTTCTGAAAAAGCTGGATATAGACTGCGGAAAGCCTGTATCAGTCATGCCGAATGCGGGATACCCGAAGTTTACACAGAGCAGACTGGTGTTCAATGACAACAAAGAGGGATTCATAGATAAGATCCAGGACATAGCGGCGCTTGGTGCAGATATCATAGGAGGATGCTGCGGAACAAATCCTGAATACATACATCAGATCATGGAACGGGTGAAAACCGGAGATATTGCAAAGGCTGCCAAGGTTCATGTGGAAAAGGTACAGGCTGACAGTGCTGTAAAGGACAATTTCCTCAAAGGACGTCTGGAGCGTGGCGGGGCAGCCACAAAAAATGCCGACGGACACAAGCACAAGCTGATTGCTGTGGAGCTGGCACCTCCGGTGGATGTCAATGATCAGAAGCTGCTTGATGCAGCCCATATACTTAAGCAGTCACATGTGGATGTGGTGACATTCCCTGATTCGCCATCGGGAAGAACCAGAGCGGATTCCATACTCATGGCGGAGAAAGTGCATAAGGAGACAGGACTTAGGGTCATGCCGCATCTGTGCTGCCGTGATAAGAATGCCATAGCCATAAGGGGAAGCGTGCTCGGTGCACAGCTTAATGGCATAAAGGATTTCCTTGTCATAACAGGTGATCCGGTTCCGGTCATGTTCAGACAGACGACCAGGAGCGTGTTCAACTTTGATTCAGTCGGAATGATGAAGCTGCTGCAGTCTATGAACGAAGAGGTGTTCAGCGGGGATAAGATCACCTACGGCGGAGCAATCAACCAGAACAGACTTAACACAAAGTTTGAGATAGACAGAATAAAGAGAAAGATGGAAGCCGGGGCTGAATTCTTTCTGACACAGCCGGTGTTCTCCAGAGAGCAGGCACAGATCCTCAGAGACATGAAGGCTGAGACCGGCGCGACAATACTTGTGGGAATCATGCCGCTTGTCAGCAGGAGAAATGCCTTGTTCATGAAAAATGAGATGGCGGGCATAGAGATCCCGGACGAGATTATAGAGAGATACAGTGGAAATGCCACAAGGCAGGAAGGCGAGGAGTGCGGCATACAGATCGCCAGAGATATACTTGAGTACACTTCGGATTTTGCAGATGGATATTACTTCTCGTTCCCATTCAACAGAGTACATATGCTGGCACATATCGTTGACTAAAATGTGAGTCAAGGTTATTATGGAATAAGCGGTGTTGCCGGGGAAAAAGGGATTCCGGAGCAGCGCTATATAGGAGAGGCGCTGTTATATATACAGTAGATAAAATACAGGATGCGCGGGTGCGCAGAAAGGAACAGACATGGATTACAATAGTTTAAGTCTTAAGATGCATGAGGAGCACAAGGGTAAGGTAGAGGTAGTGTCCAAGGTGGCAGTGAAGAACAGAGACGATCTGAGCACAGCTTACACACCGGGCGTTGCAGAGCCTTGCAGAAAGATCCGTGACAATAAGGCTGACGTATACAAATATACATGCAAGGGCAACATGGTTGCCGTGGTATCAGACGGAACAGCGGTTCTCGGCCTGGGAGATATAGGACCTGAGGCAGCTATACCTGTAATGGAAGGAAAGTCCATACTCTTCAAGGAGTTCGGCGGAGTTGACGCATTCCCTATCTGCCTTGACACAAAGGATGTGGATGAGATCGTTGAGACAGTAAAGCGCATTGCACCTGTATTTGGCGGAATCAATCTGGAGGATATATCAGCTCCAAGATGCTTCGAGATAGAGAAAAGACTTAAGGAAGAACTTGACATTCCTGTATTCCATGACGATCAGCATGGTACAGCTATCGTTGTGTCAGCAGGACTCATCAATGCGTTAAAGCTTGTCGGCAAGCCGTTTGACGAGGCAAATGTGGTTATCAACGGAGCAGGTTCTGCAGGTATATCAATATGTAAGCTTCTGCTTCAGCTCGGTATAGGCAATGTGGTTCTCGTGGACAGGCAGGGTGCTCTGTGTCCTGGACAGGACTGGATGAATCCGGCACAGGCAGAGATGGCAGAGATTACAAACAAGGACAGACAGACAGGTTCTCTTGCCGAGATAATGAAGGGTAAGGATGTATTTGTCGGAGTTTCAGCTCCAAATATCGTGACAGCAGAGATGGTTGCATCTATGGCAGCAGATCCTATAGTATTTGCCATGGCAAACCCTACACCTGAGATCATGCCTGAGGAAGCGGCAAAGGGCGGAGTAAGAGTAATGGCGACGGGCCGTTCGGATTATCCAAACCAGATCAATAACGTTCTAGTATTCCCGGGAATATTCAGAGGTGCCCTGGACGCCAAGGCAACAGGCATAACTGAAGAGATGAAGATGGCAGCAGCCAAGGCTATCGCATCCATTGTAACAGATGATGAGCTCAAGGAGGATTACATCATTCCTGGAGCATTTGACGAGAGAGTTGCTAAGGTGGTTGCCAAGGCTGTAGCTGACGAGGCAATAAAGCTTGGAATTACAAAATAAGAATAAAAATAAAGTTTTTCGAAATATTTAGTAAATAAGTGTACTAAAAATCGCATCTTATGTGGAAAGTCCGCATGGGATGCGGTTTTTTATTTTGCGATTTTATTGTAAAGTAATATTGTTGTCCGCGGGGACGGATAGGGAGGAGAAAAAATTGAACAGTGTTATTATTGGGCAGAGAATAAAGGATGCCCGCAAGTCTATGAACCTCACACAGAAGGAGCTGGGGTATCTTATCTATGCAGATGGCAAATATATAAGCCGTCTTGAAAATGGCGGAAGTCTGCCGAGCCTGAAGCGGCTGGTGCTGTTGTCGAGGGTGCTTAACCGCACATGTGATTATTTCATATGGGATATCGATGTGATGGAGGAGGATGTGACTCCGAGGGAGGAAATCGTTATCCGGGATGAACAGGAGCGGAAGCTTCTGCAGCTTTGGAGGGAGATATGCTGAAGATTGCTGTGTACAGTGAGGAGAAAGTAATGAGCCCGTTGTTGCAGGAGTACATGGGTATATGGCAGAGAGATGCGGGATGTGTGTGCGCTGTGAGATATTATGACAATGTGCATGCGATCATGGTCGACATGGATCTTGAAGGAATTTACGATGTAGTGGTGGTGTATCGTTCCTGGGATGTGGCCGATGTCTTGAAAAAAGACCGCAGGGTAGGTAGTCTCGTGATGATAGCAGCAGGAATAAACCGGAGATTGTATGATATCCAACCGTGTTATATTCTGTATGAACCTGTTAATGCGGCAAATTTCAAAAAGGTGATGACGATGGCGGTTGAGGGGAGCCGGGATGAGAGAAGATTCACATTTGTATCCGGAAGGGTGAGATACAGTGTAGATAGCCGGAGCATAATGTATTTTGAAAGCGAACTGCGTCGCATAAATCTGGTCACAACGGAACAAAAATATGTTTTTTATGGAAGTATTGGCGAGATGGAAAAACGCATGAAGGTGGGCTACGGGGGATTTATCAGACCACATGAATCCTATCTTGTAAATCCGGATCATGTGAGCAGATGCACGGCTCATGAAATGATACTGACAAATGGTAAAAGTATACACATCAGCGCAACAAGACGCGCTGATGTGAAAAGATACTACAATGAACTGATCAATTGCTAGTTGTTAGAAGATCAAATATATCTGAGTAATTCTATGTTCAGTCTGCCCTTCCGGGTTGCGCTGCCTGTCTCGACAAATTCATATTTGCCATATCCACGTATTGAAAATACGTCGCCCGGTTTTAACTGGTGGCTGATGTTTTCGTACAACCTGTTGTTTAGTGAAAATTTCTTTTCCCTGAACAACAGGGATGTGCTGCTTCTTGAAAGGCCTGTTATTGTGGCGGTCACTGCGTCAGCTCTTGCAGATGCTGCGATTATGTGCAGAGGTTCCTTTTTTATCTGTATCTCATCAGTATCCTGGGTGCTGCAAAAAGTACATTTTACATTTGTGTGCCTTATCTTTGTCAGATTTTCTGCGATATAATCGGCAACAGTGTCCACACAGAATATATAGGCATTGTTGTGTTTGTCAGAATGAGTGGATTCGGTGACCAGTATATCGCCCACCATCTCCCTCTCAATGCCAAGATTCATAAGTGCCCCAAGGAAATCCCTATGGTTCAGATCATCTGAGAATTTGTCCGAAACAGCGGAAACCTTCATGGTGCAGATGGGAAAAGCCGGTGCGTAGCCGCAGTCGGCTTCATTTCCAAAGGCGATCATAACGCGGTCGCAGAATTCCCTGCCTCCAAAGATGGTATATCCTGCAAATGACAACTGTTCAAGATTGCTGTAAAATACTTCCATGTCTGCAGCACTCAGAAAATTAGTATATGTATATCTGTTCTGGCGGAAGGCGGCATTTGCCAGATCCTTTAACCGCCCCTTTAGAATATCGTTTTCATTCATAGCATGTCCTCCGAGATGATTGACTTCTTACTATTATATTACAACACTCCGATCTTCGCCAACAGTCAAACGAATTTGACAGCTTTGCACGATAATCTGAAATTTATTGTTGCGAAAAGTGATCATAATGAACAATAAACCGTTCAAACGTGAAAAAAACAATCATTTTGCATTCAAAAATCTTCTAAAAACTATTGAAATGCGCAACTGTTGATAAATTACCACAAAAAAAAGCCTTCGTTTTATAAATTTTTGCGTATTTACAATTTCAAAGTGTTTTGATAGTATATGGGCATAACAAGGAGATGAGTTGTGATCAACAAGCCTTCTGGTTATAAAAAAGACAATCACTTATATTTTGATAGACGGAGGGTTCCCTTAGCACGAAATTCGTAGAAATCCCTTTATACGATGTAATGTAACCCCATAACCCCAAACCCCAAAACATAGGAATCCTCCACTCCCCCCTTCTTAACAGCCTGTCGCATAAGCGACGGGCTGTTTTTATGTTCTGAAAAACAGGGGGATTTAGAGTTTCATATTGGATGCGCTTATGGCGTTACCGAGTTCTGTGAGACTTTCCACGAAGGCTGCGTATTTGCATATGTCAGTCATCTTAGATTTTCTTTTGCTATTTCCGAGAATGCTATAGATATAATCTCTTGACTGTTCGATTATATATGTTGGCGTTGTGTCGTGCTCGTTGTTGAATAACATGGATTTGAAGTTCTGAAAAAAAGAATAAATTTCATAATCTATAGAATTGTCATTCCGCTGCATGTATTCGAGAAGCATATCGATATAGCGCAAAGCTGAGTGTACGTACAGGATAGAGTTTTCGTTTATGTACAGTACGGTTTCCGGCACAAAGAAAGATGGATGTGCGAAACCTTTTATGCTGTGCAGGGCTTCCATTTTCTGGGTGGCTGACTGGTTGAACGAGTAACGGTTTTTGTATTGTTCAATGATAGAGAGCGTGTCCGCTGAATTATTTTTTGCTATTACGCGCCGTCTCTCGTTGATGTACAGTTTTAACTCCAATAGAAGAAAATATATATCCGGGGATGAAAAACGCTGCGAGTTTTTGATATACGGAAATGAACCTGTCATTCTTCTGAAAAATGAGTCTGCTGTGGCATAATTGTTTATTATGCTGATGGCTGCATCTACATTGAAATTCTGGACAAATTCCCTGGTTGCGGGCTGATACACTGTCTCGTTGTCAATGCGGGATACATAGGAACTAAGAAAGATTATCTTCTCTTCTGCGGTGAGTTCGTATCCGTTGAGGTTACAATAATTGATGGCGGAACAGGGGGCATCGGTTTGTGTTTCGGCATTGTTTAAGTCTGTCATAATGATCTCCTTTGTTTTTGTATGGATAAAAATGTAGCACTTTAACGCGATAAGTGGTAGGATATTTATGGATACAAAATTGTACAATATGTATAATTTTATAATGTATGAATACCTAGAAGAATCAAGGGTTTATGCTGTGTACGACAATTGCGAGAGAGCCTTTAGGGGCAATTTAGGGGCAAAAAAATAAAAGATGACCATTCAGTGTGAAAACTGAGTGGTCATTTTTTTTAGTTGATAATTGATATTGTGTCGACAGCCGCATTGTCTTTTTGCTTCATTTTTTTAGTGATATGAATGTAAATAGCTTTTGTTATTTTGTCGTCATGGTGGCCTAGACGACGTGATATCTGTTCTGCTGACATAGTTTCTGCCAGAATGGAAGCGTGTGTGTGGCGCAACTTGTGCGGAGTTATCTCTCTGCCAAGAACTTCAGAGGCGGCTGTCTTCAAGTGTAGGTTATAGGTTCCATAGGATAAATAGCCGCCTGTCTTCAAGTGCGGCATAAAAAGTGTGCTTTTAATTCCATTTTCAAACATTGTTTCTTTTCGCCAAAGTCTGAGTTTTTTTATAAGTAAGAGAAGCTCAGGTTGTATATGAAGATTTCTGATTGAATCACTTGTTTTGGCTGACGTTGCGTATTTGGTTGCAGGGTAGTAAGTCTTAGTAACACGAATAGTTTTAGATGTAATATCCACATCTGAATCTTCAAGTGCCACAAGCTCCCCAATCCTCATGCCTGTAAGAATCAGAAAATAGGATATATAGTAGTCCTGCCAGTGGTTATTGTCTATAAAGTAATTAAGTAATTTTGTTATCTCATCATGTTCCAGATATTCATTGCTGATGTCATATACCTCTGGTATTTCGTCGGAGCTCTCTTCACTGATATAGTCGAGTTTTAATAGTATATCATGATTTGAGTGATAGTCGTTTTTCACCCCCCATTTTAGAGTGAATTTCAGATATTTTATATATCCGTTTATTGTGCTGATTTTTTTACCGGTAGCAAGAAGTTGATCATATATATAGCGGGGAGAAAGTTTGTCAACGAGTACATCATTACCGATTGTGCTTACACAACGATATATATATGATTTCTCAGTTACAATTGTACTTTCTTTCCTCTTGCACTGCCGTAATGATGCTATATAAGCATCAGCCAGCTCCCCTAGCGTTGTATCAGATCGGACGGGAGAGGAAGTCTCGGCTTTCTCAATCTTCCCGGCAAGGATCCTTGCCGCCTTGTTTCTGTTCTGAGGTGATGCCTTAGGCATCGTCACAGTGACCTTCTTCACCTTCTCTGTGAGTGGATCTGTGTACCTCTCACAATACTTTACGGTTCCATTTTTTTGTATTTCTGACCACATAATATCAACTCCTATCTAAAAATAGGCATAAAAAATAAGCCTACTAAAATGAGAAGGCTTATGATATAATGTAGCTTGATCAGAGCGTTATTCATAAGCCTTTGGTTTGTGGGTAACTTCCCTCAGGTGTTCCAGCACCTGGGGGATTTAATAACAAGTCCTTAGCAACGTCCTCCCGCTATGAGGGAAGTGACAACGCTCTGGACTTTTATTTATTTTTATCAATCATCTTCTTAACAGCTTTATCAAAGTCTGACTCTATTTTTTGGTTTTTGTTGAACAACGAATATTCTTTCTCTGCTTTAGCTTTTGCAGCCTTTGAGGATATATATCCCTTGTCAGGCAGAATATTATATCTTCTGAATGTAAGAAACTCATTTACACTATTGGCAAACTCTTCCATGGTAAATGTGTTCTCACGTTCTATAAGGTCTTCAATATAATCAAAATATCCGGTAACAGTACGTTCAAGCTGACGAATTTGCTTTTCGTCAAGATAGTTCTTTGCTATAGAGACATCGGATTTTAAAACTCTGCCATCTGGGGCGTTTTTCCATGTAACAAGTCCCATGTGCTCTTTTGTGTGATCGGCAGAGGTATATACTTTTTCAGCAGCAGTTTGTCCAGTGATTGCATAATGAAATTTATTTTGTACCATTGCGTAAAAGTCATGAGTGATCTGTGAATTTTTATCATAATCTATACTGCACTCTGCGAATATATCTGTAATCTGTTGCCATATTCTGCGTTCGCTGGCTCTGATCGAACGAACTCTTTCAAGAAGTTCTCTAAAGTAATCTTTGCCAAATGCGGTTTTGCCCTGTTTAAGACGTTCATCATCCAATACAAAGCCCTTTGTTATATATTCTTTTAAAATGTTGGTTGCCCATATTCTAAAGTGTGTAGCTCGTATGGAGTTGATTCTATATCCTACCGATATTATGGCATCCAGATTGTAAAACATAGTCTCTTTTGATTGGGTTTTGCCGTCTAATGCTCCATGTGGAGTGGTTGTTTCCATTTTGGAAATAACCACTTCCTTGTTTAATTCGCCATCGGCAAATATGTGAGACAAATGCTTATTGATGGCTGGAATCTGGACACCAAATAACTCAGCCATACCTTTTTGTGTGAGCCATATGGTATCGTCCTTTATCAAAGCATTAACAGATACATCCTCTTGTTCTGTTTTATATAAGAGAAATTGAAATTCTTGCATAAGTATATCCCTTCATTTGTTAATTATTTTTGCAATCCATGCGCATAAGCCTCAATAACATCGGCAGAGCCTTTGTTGAAGTCGTCCCTGTCTATGTGTCCGATAGCGTGGATATAAGCGTCATTTAGCTGTTCCTGAGTGAATCGTGAATTGAGGAAGATAGTGTAAGAGCCATCTTCGTTACTGGTCACGGTTTCTTTAATCTTGGTAGATTTTAAATCCATCATCTGTACGTTTATATATTCCAAAGAAATCATCCCTTTCAAATGTAATCAGAAAAACAATAACAAAATCAGTGGGATGTTTTATGTGCATTATCGTTTCTCTTTATTCTTGAGAGCCATGAGCATTGTGTGAACTGTCTCCAAGTCCTCTGGCTCTGCGTCCCTTGCGGCATCGAAGAGAAGAGAGAGCTGCTTGTTCTCGAATATCTCTTGTGCTTTCTGAGCAGTTTCTTCATCAAAATAGTAAGATGGTTTTGAATCACCTTCAACAATCAGATCCCCAGGTTCAACATGTAAATAATTTGCTATATCTATAATCGTATCGAGTTTAGGCACTCTTGCTCCAGAGCACCAGCCGGATACAGTAGATTTGTCATAACCCAATGCATTCACCATATCGGACTGAGTTTTACCATTAAGATTAAGATAATATTTTAATAATTTTGCGAATTGGTTAGTTCCCATCTCTTTCACACTCCTTTAATATTGATTATACTCATTTTGTGGAATATAGCAATGCAAAAAGTAAAAAAAGTTTGCAAAATGTATTGACAGTTTGCAAAATGCGGAGTATTATTCAAGTATGCTCAATGAAAGGAGATGATAGTTTTTGCTGCCAATTAAAATTAAATTAGCTGCCGTTAGAGTAAATGCAGAGCTTTCACAGCAGGAATTGGCTGATAAAATGGGAGTATCAAGAGCTACTATAGGCAGTTGGGAAAGCTACAATACTAAGATGTCTAAAGCAGATTTGTGTCTCTTTGCAAGCATTTGTGGATTCCCAGAGGAAAATATTTTTTTACCATATGAGTTTGCAAAATGTGGACTAAACGGATAAGAGAAAGGAGATGAGAGCAATGAGCAGAGCGGTCAAAGACATACAGGTAATAGGTGTCAGGGAGATTGGCCGGTTGCCGTACATAAGCAAGGCGAAAATGATGAAGATATTTGAGATGTCATTATCTACAGCAACCAGACGTATAGCAGATCTTGACAGATATGTCCAGTCTGGCAGATATGGACCATACACCATACTGGATGGTGCCGGAGTAACAAGGGTCAATGTGCTTGCCTTGGTGGATTATCTGAAGTACAAGAAACAGCTTGACGCTGGCAGACGAGTGCCGCCGTTCGACATAAATAAGGTAGCAAAAGAAGCCGTCATAAACTGGGATGAATTAGATCCCTGACAGTAAAAAAGCACCTTTGGAATAGCAGTTCCGCCGGTGCATAGAAAAATACTCAATAAAATCATAGCAGAAAAGGGGAAGAAAAGCAATGAAGAGGAAGAACATGGATACAAAGGCTGTCAAGATGGTGAGCCTTGTAATAATGACTATTTTATTTTTGCTGTTGGCCTACAACATCTTATTCAACGCAGAAGTGCTGCTTGCACTGCCGGCGGTAGGATTGGTGGCGTACTTGCTTGGAACCGTGTTCACGGAGCTGGGACTTTATGGCGTGCTTGAACTTATGAACAGCATTGAAGATGCCAGAGAGGAATAGAACATGGTTGAGATGAAAGTGCTCGGAAGTCATGAAGAGTGGCTTAGGGCAAGAACCAAGATAGGCGGTTCTGATGCCTCGGCCATCTTTGGGATGAGCCCATACAAGACAAACGTGGAACTGTTTAAAGAGAAAGCATACGGCATAGAGCCGGAGGACATATCAGATAAGCCTTATGTCAAGTATGGAACAGAGGCAGAAAAGCATCTGAGGGAGTTATTCAAGTTGGATTATCCACAGTATCAAGTTGGATATGTGGAAAACAACATGTTCACGAATGATAAGTACCCATGGGCGCATGCAAGCCTTGACGGATGGCTTATGGACCGGGATGGACGCAATGGTGTGCTTGAGATCAAGACCACAGAGATCCTGCAGTCAAGTCAGAAGAAAAAATGGGATAACAGAGTGCCAGATAACTATTACATACAGGTGCTTCATTACTTGATGGTGACAGAGTTTGAATATGCGGTACTCAAGGCACAGCTCAAGTTTGAAATTGATGGAGAGGTATATTTGCAGACCAAACACTATCCGATAGAGCGGTCGGAGGTAGAGGATGACATCCAGTATCTTATTGATGCTGAGAGAGAGTTCTGGGAGAGCGTACAGGTGAAGAAAGAGCCGCCGCTGATACTCCCGGAGATATGAAAGGAAATGGCAATGTATTACAACGAATGTCCACAGTGCGGTGCTTGCCTGGACCCGGGCGAACACTGTGACTGCGAGGAAGAGAGACAGCGACAGACAGCACGCATTATGGCAATGGTGCGAGAGAACAAGGAGAGTCACCAGATGGAGCTGGTGCTGAATTAGGAGGTTAAAAATGGAATTAAGAGTTAATGAGGTAGCGATACCAGAGAAGATTGATTTTAACTATGAGGAGCTCAAGGCTGAGCTTACATCTAAGGTCTCATTTTATGAGACGCTTGTCTACACAGATGACCAGATCAAGGACGCAAAGGCAGACAAGGCCAATCTGAACAAGCTGAAGAGAGCCCTCAATGATGAGCGCATCAGAAGAGAGAAAGAATACATGCAGCCGTTTAATGTGTTTAAGGCTCAGATCAACGAGATTATAGGCATTATAGACAAGCCTATAGCGGTGATAGATGAACAGGTCAAGGCATTTGACGAGAAACGCAAGATCGAGAAGCAGAAAGCCATTGAAGAGTTGTTTGCGACTATCGGCTTCCAGAACTTCGTAACGCTTGAGAAGATACAGGATCCTAAGTGGTTGAATGCTTCGGTATCAATGAAGAGTATCGAAGATCAGATGAGGTCAAAGATGTATGAGATCGGCAACGGAGTGCTTACACTCAGCCAGCTCCCGGAGTTTGGATTTGAGGCTACAGAGGTATTCAAGGAGACATTAGACATCAACAAGGCCATCTCAGAGGCTAAGAGGATGTCAGAGATTGCCAAGGCAAAGGCAGAAGCTGAGGCAAGGAGAAAGGCTGAGGAAGAGTCACGAAAAGCAGCAGAAGAGGCAAGACGAAAGGCTGAGGAAGAGCGCAAGGCACAGGAAAAGGTTGCCGAGGAGCAGAGAGCCGCAATGGCAAAGGCTATGACACCACCAGAGGATGTACAGCCGACACCAGTACAGGAGTCACAGCCGGAACCACAGAAAATGGTAGTCAAGTTTGAGGTAGAACTTACAACGGATGATGCAGCAGCCTTGAGAGAGTTCTTCCAGAGCAGAAATATAACATTTAGAGCGATTAAGTAGGAGGTAACAAGATGATTAAGTCAGAAATGGGATCAGTATCAATGAGAGGAACAACACCTGTGCTTATATCAGAATTAGCACTTGCAATGAAGAGTTTAAGAGAGTCGCTTGCTAAAAGATATGGAGAGGTTGCTACAGAAGAAATGATAAGCAGAGCCATGGAAGCGTCCAAAGCTGAGGGAGACATTAACGAGATTATGAGTGACCTCATAGATGATGTTTTATTTAAGATATTGCCAAAAGCCAATATAAACAAGGACAACATAAGGGAAATGCCACAGGCTCTGAAAGAGGTACTGCACAAGATGTTAGAAGATATGATTATGCATTAGGAGGTATACAAGATGATCGTATTAAATAAAGGTTCGGTGCACTTGGATGGGTCAACAATCATGCTGATCGTCGAAATGATGGCAGCTATAAGAGGCGTACGAGCCATCGTGGAAGAAAACTTTGGAACAGATGCGGCAAAGCAGATTATAGACAAGACTGTAGAGATCGCAAAGTTAAATAGTAGCAGTATTGATATGTTAGACCTGGGGACAGAGTTAATGAGTATAATAGCGGAGGTAGAAAATAATGGCAGTAAATAACAGTTTGGTAGCAAAAAGTAAAGCACAGCAGAATCTGGGAATTACAGAGTATCTTACAAAAGATGCAATCAAGAATCAGATCAACAAGGTAGTTGGTGGTAAGAATGGACAGAGGTTCATATCTGCTATTGTATCAGCATACAACACCAACCCTACACTTCAGGAGTGTACGAATCAGTCGATTCTTTCAGCTGCACTTCTTGGTGAGAGCTTACAGCTTTCACCATCTCCACAGCTCGGACACTATTATATGGTTCCATTCAACAATACAAAGACTGGTGTCAAGGAAGCTCAGTTCCAGATGGGATATAAGGGATATATCCAGCTTGCGATCCGTTCCGGTCAGTATAAGAGACTGAATGTTGTCGCAATCAAGGAAGGGGAGTTGGAATACTTCGACCCACTCAACGAGGATATCAAGGTCAATCTCATGGTTGATGACTGGGACAAGCGTGAAGAGGCTGAGACCATCGGCTACTATGCAATGTTTGAGCTTGTGAACGGATTCAGAAAGACAATGTATTGGAGTAAGGCTCAGATGCTTGCTCATGCGGACAAGTATGCACCGGCATTCTACAAGGACGCTGGAAAGGTCAAGACAAAGTACGGAGAGAAGCAGAGAGTATCATATGCTGACTATGAGACTGGCAATTATGATCCGAGAGATTCATGGATGTATTCATCATTCTGGTACAAGAATTTTGATGGAATGGCTTACAAGACAATGCTCCGTCAGCTAATCAGTAAGTGGGGAGTAATGAGCATAGATCTCCAGAAAGCATTTGAGGGTGACATGGCAACCTTGGACGCTGAGGGACACCCTACATACGTTGAGAATGACAATGATGAGTATGTGGAAGCCACAGCAACAGAGATGAATGAACCAGAAGCACAGGCTCCACAGGCAGAGCCACAGGATACTCAGAATAATGCTCAGAATACACAGAACAGTGTTCAGGATCCACAGCCAGCACCGGCAGAAAATCCACAGCCAGAGATGAACGCTGCCGAGGCGGCACTGTTTGGAAGTTTCAAGTAGGTTACATTGACATTACATTTAATACATCACAAGCACAGTAACGTAATGTCTTAGCATATATCCCTGTTGCTCTTATTTGAGGGCGGCAGGGGGAAAGGAGCATTGATGGCTTGGAACAGGTCAAGAGCCAAGTACGGCAACAGGAAAGCTGTAATAGACGGCATCACATTTGACAGCGAAAGAGAAGCACACAGATACACAGAGTTAAAGATCCTTGAGAAAGCGAGCAAGATAACAGGCTTGCAGCTTCAACGAGAATTTGAACTGATACCAGCTCAGAGAGAACACACGAATGAGATATATGAAAAAGGACCCAACAAGGGCAGATTCAAACCGGGAAAGCTCCTGGAGCGTAAGTGCTCATATGTGGCTGATTTTGTTTATTGGGACTTAGAAAACAACTGCATGGTTGTTGAAGATGCGAAGGGCATGAGAACAAAGAAATACATTATAAAGCGCAAGTTGATGCTCCACATATATGGAATCAGAATCAAGGAGGTATAGATGATAAATGGCAGGCAGACCAACCAAAGCAGGACTTGATTACTTTGAATTGGATTGCCACATGGAAGAAAAGGTCAGATTGATACAAGCTGAATTTGGACTGAAAGGCTTTGCGGTACTTGTCAAACTCTATCAGAAAATCTATGGAGGATTTGGTTACTACTGTGAATGGACTACAGACTCGTTGTTGCTCTTTATGTCGGAGAACGGTTTACCGAGTGACAATAAAAATTTAATAGCAGATATAGTGGCAGCTTGTATCAGAAGGGACATTTTTTCAGAACAACTTTTTAATGATTTCAATATCTTAACATCTGAAGGGGTGCAAAAAAGATATTTGAATGCTACGTCCAAGCGAGAAAAGATTGAACTGAAAAAAGAGTACCTTTTAATTGCTGTACCCGAAAATAATAAAAAAGTGGTAATAAATTCAATTTTTGACGGAAGAAATTCAATAAATGGTGGAAGGAATACACAGAGTAAAGGAAAGGAAAGTAGAGAAGAGGAAAGGAAATTAGAGGAAACAAGATTAGACAATACACCCCTTATAGCCCCCTTGCAGGTGGCAAATGATGAGCCCAAAACGAAAAGAGTACGTAAGACCAAAGAGGATAGTATTCAGATTTTGGATAGGCTCATACTGAATTATTCCATGTCGGATTTTCTTTTGGAGAAAGTCAGAGAATGGATTGAGTATAAGGTTGCCAGAAAAGAGGATTATGTTGAACAGGGCATGAAGTCGTTACTAACCAAAATATCCAAAGAGGCACAGAAAAATGGAGATGCGGCGGTGGTAGATGTAATCGACCTGTCAATGGGAAACAGCTACAAGGGGATCTTATGGGATAAGATCAGCAAAAATAACAATCAGCAGCCATTTTCAAGAAATGGTGAGCGGGACATTTTAAATGAATGGAGGAGTAGTTGATGACAAGAGAAGATGTGCAAGATTTACTTGCTATGGTGCAGGCTACATATCCAAATTACAACCCTCCAAGCAGAACAGCAGCGGTCAATGCGTGGACTATGGCATTAGAGGAATACAGCAAAGATGAAATTGCCATGGCATTTAAGGTCTATATGCAAACAAATACAAGCGGGTTCGCACCAGCTCCCGGACAACTGATTGATAAAATTCACTCAATCACCAAACCACAGGAGCTGAACGAAATGGAGGCATGGGCATTGGTCAGCAGAGCAATACGAAACAGTGCATACAATTCGGCGGAAGAATATGCAAAGTTGCCTCCGGTGGTTCAGAAAGCAGTTGGACTTCCGAGCCAACTTCGGGTCTGGGCGTTAGATGAAGATTACAATGAGCAGGTTGTAATGTCACAATTTCAGCGTTGCTATCGGACAGAGGTCGCAAGGGCACAGGAAATCTCCAAAATGCCAACCGAAGTAAGGCAGCTCATTCAGAATATCGCTCAGGGCAGTTCTACTGAAATAGACAATTTAAGGAAACATGCGATAAGTTCCTTGCCTGCAGGAAATGAAAGCAGAATTAAGGTACTGGAAGATAAGTCAGAGGGTGTTCCGATACCAGATAGGATTAGGGAAAAAATAGAGGAAATGAGGAAACGGTGAGGACCCTTGCCGATGATCTAAACAAATAACACACGAAAGGAGCCGAACCTCCGGCCGGGGTAATGCTATAGCGGGTTCCTGAGAAGTGAATGAACGAAGACTTAATAACAAGAATTTTCGGAGAGGACGGCGAACTTGACAGCCCGGACAAGGGCTTAGAGGAATACAAGAAGCGCAAGAAAGAAGCCAGGGAGAAAATGATAATGCTCCAGAACCAGCCGTATGAAGTTAAGGTGCGGCGATCCAGACTTAGAGCTGAAGAGTTCATGGAGCAGATGCGGATACGAGGCAACACGGCTCATGTGAGTGTTGGCGGTCTTGACAGTATTACATTACACGTATTCCTGAAGTCGATAGGGATCAATGTTCCAGCGGTCTCGGTTTCATCTCTGGAAGATAAGAGTATACAGCGGGTACATAAAGCTCTTGGAGTGACAATCCTGAACCCGCTCAAGACAAAAGTTGAGGTACTCAATGAAGTTGGGTTCCCGGTTATCAGCAAGAGAATAGCGGGAAAGATAGCGCTGCTTCAGAATCCGACTGAAAACAATAAGACAGTTCGACATGCAATAATCACAGGCGAATGTGGAGAGCTTGGACACTTCCAGAAGAACAGCCGCATGAAGTTGCCACAGAAGTGGCTTAACCTGTTCGGAGGATATGAGAACGAGAATGAAGGTGTTATGTATTACAAGCCAAATTTCAAGGTGTCAAATGATTGTTGCTATTGGCTGAAAGAGAAGCCATGCGATGACTGGGCTAAGGCTCATTCAAGCTATCCGTTCCTTGGCATGATGGCATCTGAGGGTGGACAGAGAGAAGAAGCTCTCATAGACCATGGATGCAATTACTATGGCAAGACAGTAATGAGATCAGCGCCATTTGCACCATACCTCAGAAATGACATATTGAGACTTGCTCAGGAGATGGACACTTGGTATCACGCACATTCAGATGTGTTTGCAAAACTTTATTATGAGCAGCCATACAGCAAGGATAAGGCTGGCAACACAATACCCTATGAACCGGTTGAGACAATCATACCGGCTATATATGGACAAATACAGGATGATGGACATGGCAATCTCAGAACGACAGGAGCGCAGCGTACAGGTTGCAGCATGTGTGGCTTTGGAATCCACATGGAAGAACGGCCACACAGGTTTGACAGACTAAGAGAGCGTAATCCAAAGGAATGGGAGTTCTACATGTACAGGTGTTGCACGGATCCTGAGACTGGAGAAAAATTCGGCTGGGGAAGAGTCCTGGACTATATTGGAGTGCCGTGGGAAGATGTACCGGCGGTACAGATGAGCATATATGATTATCCGGAGGTGCTGCCATTATAAACGGAGAGCTTATCGTTGATAACTTCGCCGGAGACTGTGGAATACATCAAATCATGGAAAACAAGCACAAACACCATGGAGATAATCAGTTTATTAAATATATGAGCGGAATAGTAGTACATTGATAATTGAATAATGATGGTTGGAATGATACAATATTAATAAATTTTATATAACTAGGGGGGAGCTATATGGCATTTTTTATGAGCATTGTATCAGGTGTAATTTCAGGTGTTATATCATCTGTTTTTATGAACTTTTATTATTGGAACAAAAGTCCTAAAATAATTATATCAGACAAAATAGCAAAAAATGATAAAGATGAATATAGGGTAAAAATAGTTAACTTATCAAAATTTTATGTTACTAATGTTTTTATACAAGCGCAGTTAATAACGGTATATAATGGTAATGGAGGAAATATACTAAATGCTATCAATTTAGATATTCCGTACAAAAAGATACAAATAATTGCGCCTTATGATAAGAAAGATACTAATGCTACATATGCGGTTAGATTTATTTTACCTAAGGCTTTAGAAAATTTGTGGACTGAGGATGAACATACAAATTTAAAGTTATCTATATATTGCAGTAATGAACATAACAATTCTAGTAAATTATATGAACAAATTTATTATAAAAAGAATGATAGCATAAAGAAGGGTGAATTTGAATTTGGAAAATCTACAGAAATAAAATAAATGATAAAAATACCAACCATCACTATTTAATGGTTGGTATTTTTTTGTGCAAAAATATGGATAAGGAAGAGACACATGACAGAATTTGAGATAGATGCAGCATTTAACACCATCTGCCGACCTGGGCGGGTGGTGAGGATACTCACGAAGAACGGAAAAGAGGAGAATGTTCCTATAAGGGTTTGGAAGTGCTGGACGATTATCAAGATATATGAACACCACGTACTTATGAAGAGTGAACAGGGCTACAAGGAGAGTTTAAGCAACATAAACATTAGAGAGATGATTAGGAATGGAGAGATACGATGGAAATAACACCAGAGAGAATAGATAATTGCAAAACTTGCAAATACAAAGATAGATATGAGACACAGGAACCATGCGCACACTGTACTAAGAACGCTGTGGATAACTATGAGCCGATGACCAACGGCGACTACATCCGGTCGCTCAGTGATGCGGATCTTGCGTAGATAATCATGTGTCCGAATGAGATAGGGTTTGATGGCAATAAATGCACAGGGCATTGTTGTGAGTGTACCCGCAGATGGCTGGAGGCGGAAAGGAAGGTTGAGGAGTAGGATGTGTTATTGGAATGAAGAAAATTTTTTTGAACCAGGAGAGTTTGACGAGAAAATCGAAGAGTTAAAGAACGAGCTTAGAGAATCGGTAAAAAAAGAAATTAACGATGGAATCGAGAAACTTCGCAAAGAAAATAAGGAGCTGCAGGACATTAAGAAAAACTTCGAGTCAATAAAAAAAGACTTTAAAAAAAAGAAAGACGAGTGCGACAGAGTAATGCGGGATGCGGAAAGCAGAGCCAAGCAGGCCAGACTGAAAGAGTTAATGGAACATTTCAAGGTTACTCTTTGGGCGGTAAGCTGGGGCTATCGGTATAAAAAGAAATGCGATAAGTGCAACGAAACCAGAAGAATCCAGGTGACATTACCATCCGGAAGAACTGTAGATGATGAGTGCAGCTGCAGAGTAAACAAGGAGGTGTATTATCCAGAGGAGAATGTGCTGTATGAATTAAGCGAGAGAAACGGAGAGTTCATGGCATGGTATAAGGCAAAAGGAGATAAGGGAGAAGAATATTTTGTAGAAGATATCCGTACTGAATATGCAAAGACGATAATAGATCACAACAAGGATTTCAAAGAAATAGAGGAAAAAGAATTGAGAAAAAAAGTATTCTTCACAACGAAGGAAGAGTGTCAGGCATTTTGTGATTATTTAAACAGGGACTCTGAGGTTTTTGGATACGATTACGACATAAATGGAAAGTTGTTAAGGGAGGTTGATGAGTAATGAGGTTAATTAGTCAGAAAGGCTGGGGATATGTAGATGTTGAGTATGAAAATGGAACTATCACTATGCATTATAAGAGTGAAGGAACAAGAATAATATACAGTTGTGATAACAATTCAGAAAAATCCACAATTATGGCTGAATATAGTTCTATGGAAAAGGCAGAAAAGGTACTGGAAGATATGACGAAGGTGTATGGAAGTTACATATCTTGTAGCGGCGGTCCAGGAATCCTACAGGGTAGTGGCTATCAACAGGCATTCTGTTTCACACCACCGAAGGTGTTCCGGTTTCCGGCAGATGATGAAGTGGAGGTGTAAGGATGGCAAAATCAGATAGAAAGCTACACGAAGCAAGAATGGCGGGGGCTGCATGGCTGATGAATGTCATCAAGACACAGGGCATGGAAGCGGCAGAGAAAGAACTCAAGGTCAGAGGAGCCATGTTTGTTCCGCTTGAGGTCAACCAGAAGCAGCTTGACGAAGCTGTGTATAAAATCAAACTGAATACAATAGATTGTATTTTGATAATGAGTTGCATGGTACTTCGAGATGAATTTGATTTTGGACAGAAGAGGCTTGAGAGATTCTGCGAAAGATTTAATTTAAAGACTGATGCGCTGTGTGATGAAGAAATTATCTGGGATGATCTGATACAGACACTAAAGGAAGAAACAGGCTTGGATTTCACCATCCGGGAGAACAAGTAGGAGGTGAGGCGGTGAAAGCAAAAGAGTATTTAAGCCAGGTTAAAATGCTTGAAGATCACATGGACAGATTAAGCAATGAATACTTCAAAATGAAAGCGATAGCGATGAATCCGGGTGGATTTGACTATTCAAAGGAAAGAGTACAAACCAGTGCCGTGGCAGATACTATGAGCCGTACAGTTGGAAAGTATGTTGATCTTGAAACTGAGATGAACGAATGTAGAAAAACATTTGAAGATTTCCGAAATAAAGCAGTTCACCAGATGTGTCAGTTGTATAACACAAAACATACAGAGATATTATATCAAAGATATATAAACTATAAGTCATTGAAAGCAATCGCAGACGAAATGGGATACTCTTACGATTGGGTGAGACATGCTCATGGGTGGGCTCTGCAAGAATTTCAAATGATATGGAATGATTATTTAAAATCTGACACATTCAAAACACATTAAAAGCACAGACACAACACATGGTTTTAGTGTAATATAGACCGTGAAATATTGATTCATAAGGGACATGACTGTTTGCCATTTCGGTTGTGTCCCTTTTCTTGTGCCCAGTGGTTGTAAAACTCCCCTTGTGAAAAGTGAACGCTGATCTCTCCCCACTGGGCTATTTTGTTTGAGGTGTGAGATATGAGTAAGATTAAAAGATTCGAGGTTGTGAGACCTGAATATAGTTTTGAATATATACATCCGATACTTGGTAGATTGGCTTTACCGATAGCTATGATAAAGGTGATAGTTAAGTGCACTAAGATATACAAATTTCAGCCAACTATAAATTGGGGTGGAGAGGTAAAGAATGTATGTAAACCGCTGTACAAGATTGTGATCCCGAAGAGAGTGAGTAAGAAAGTATAGCTTCGAACCTATATCGAAGCTAGGAAGAGGCAGATATGCAGATAGAGTATGTTGATATTGATAAGTTAATACCATATGCCAAGAATGCAAAGAAGCATCCACAGGAACAGGTTGAGCAGATAAAGCAGTCTATCAGTGAGTTTGGCTTCAATGATCCGCTTGCAATAGACGAGGGCAACGTCCTGATAGAGGGACATGGTAGGCTCTTGGCAGCCAAGGAGCTTGGATATACCGAACTGCCTTGTATAAGGCTTACAGAGCTCACAGAGCAGCAGAAGAAAGCATACATCCTGGCACACAACAAACTGACTATGAACAGTGGTTTTGACTTGGATTTACTCAACCAGGAGCTTACAGCCATAGAGGATTTTGACATGGCAGACTTTGGTTTTGATGTTCCAGATCTGCTTGAGGATGATGAGGATGACGGATACTACGGCGATGAACGAGAGCGAACATACGAGGAATATAACCTTGATGATTTTGACGGAGCAAGGGCAGAGGGATTTTACCAGATGCCGATTATCGAGGCGCAGAACGCAGAGCCAGATGAGCTGATATCATTCAATTATGTTCTATCCACCAAGAAGCGTAAATGTGGAGTGCATTTTTATATTGACGACTACCAGTTTGAACGTATCTGGAACAGCCCGCAACAGTACATGGACAAGCTGAGAGAGTTTGACTGTGTATTTACTCCAGACTTCAGCCTGTACATGGACATGCCAATGCCTATGAAGATATGGAACGTGTACAGAAGCCGCCTCATCGGTCAGATGATGCAGGACGTTGGTATCACTGTTATACCAACTCTTTCATGGGCTGAGAAAGAAACATATACATTCTGTTTTGACGGTATACAGCAGGGTGGAACTGTTTCAGTGTCAACTATTGGAGTCAAGCTGGATGACGAAAATAAGCAGATGTGGTATAATGGAATGACAGAAGCACTCAAGCGCATCAGGCCAAAGAGAGTGCTTGTATATGGCGGTGATATAGGTTATAAATTCCCTGACAGTATTCAGGTGAAATATTATGACAATAAAGCATTTAAGAGAGGTTAGGTGGGAGATATGCTTAAGGACACATTTTTACACCATATGAAGAAAGCTCAGGCATTCAGGATTGGAGATTATTTTATATATTATAGTCCGGCATCAATCGTTAATTATGATACGGATGAGGAGATAACATTCAAGAATATAGATGACCTCTATGAGAATGGAATGCTTGGAGATAAAAAACTTAAAGAGTTTTGGGAATCTGAGGAGGATGCATTTAACAATCCTTTATGTATGTGCGTGAATGACGACAGCAGTTTGTGGTTCCCGATAGAGGAAGAATAGATATTACATAGTTATAGTATGTTAGGACACTTCATTGTGAAGTGTCCTTTTTTCGTGGAGGTAAAGCAATTGGGTGGCAGAGGAGCAAACGCATTCAGGACAAAGCAAGGAGATAGAGGGCTATCATTTTCGAACGGAAGAGGCAAACCATCTGAGAAGTTGTTTCCTGCCTGGATGAATGGTTCAAAGAATACAGGAAGTATAGACAGGGTTATCAAGAATTTTAATGATAAGCACACCAAGAGTGGTCGAGAATGGGGAGTCCAAGTGGATGATAATGGATATGTGACACATTATTATAAGGGTTCCAGAGGTAGTGTGAGTTATGATGCATTTGAAAGCGAAGGTAAGCACTTTATACACAATCATCCAGCGAATGGATGGGGCAATTTTAGTGGGGCAGACCTTGAGACATGGGCAGGTAGTGGACAAAAGGCGGTAACAGCAAGTAGCAGAAACGCATTGCCGCCTAGAGGTATAGATCCTAAGCTATACAGCAAAAGAAGAGCGGGAACGTATACGATTAAAAAGAAACCACATTTTAAGGCTACGGAGTTCAACAAAGCCATTCATAGCGTCAAGGTAAGTAGTGACAACTATGATGCGGATCTCAGTAAGTGGCTCAGCAGAAACGCAAAGAAGTATGGATATGAATATTCATATAAGCCAGCGAAGAATAAGGTGTAAATAGATAAGAAAGGTAAAATAATGGGCGGACGTGGTGCGAGTAGCGGAATAAGTGGTAAAGGTAAAAAGTATGGTTCTCAATACAAATCATTACTCACAGTTGGAAATGTGAAGTTTATAAAAAAGACCAATAGGCAATCAGAACCACTAATGGAGACAATGACAAAAGGAAGAGTGTATGCGATTGTTGGAAAAGATGGCCCCACAGATATCACCTATTTTGACAGTGATGGAAAACGCACCAAAACAATACATTTAGATCATCCACATAAGGGATTAAAGCCACATACACATCATGGTTATTTTCATAGTGAGAATGATTCAGATAAGGGGGCAGCACGATTGACCAGCAAGGAAAAAGCGTTGGTTGAAATGGTAAATAGAGCATGGTATGATAATAATAGTAATAGAAGATAGTTTAGGCTGGCAGAACGTGTTGATGTATGGCAGTAGCCACTGACGAGGCATCGGTTCAATTCCGGTTGACTATTACTATATTTGGAGCTTTTGCTATAACAGCAAGGCTCCATTTTTTGTACTTTTTTAGATTATATGAAAGGCAGGTGAAACGGATGGGAAAGAGCTTTAAGGACATGACAAAAGAAGAGCTTCAGGAAGCAGGCAAGAAAGGCGGCGTCAAATCAGGTAAGACAAGAGCTGCAAAGAAGCAGATGAAAGATACCTTTGAGACTATCCTGTCCATGAGCCTGCATAAAGGCGCTGTGGTCAATATCGACAAGATAAAGAACATAGCAGATATAAAGGGCAAGAATATCACAGTCCAGGACGCTATACTCATAGCCCAAGTTCAGAAAGCCCTCAAAGGTTCAATTGCCAGTGCTGAGTTCATCAGGGATACAGTGGGGCAGAGACCGGAGGATATTATCAATCTGAATACCGAGGGCGAAGATATGACATTGAATATAAATGTGTCGTATGGTGATGAAACACCTCTGGATAATTCAGAAGTGGAGGATATGGCAGACGATGAACATTAAAGTTGAGCTTAATCCTGCATTTAAGGAAGTGAACAGGAGCAAGAGAAGATATATAGTTATGAAAGGCTCGGCTGGATCCGGGAAAAGTGTTGACACAGCCACAAACTATATACTCAGGCTCCTTCAGGATCCAGGCAGGAATTTATTATGTGTAAGAAAATCAGATATAACAAACAGAGATAGCACTTTTGCAGAATTGCAGGGTGCTATTTTTCGTATGTTCGGTGATAAATATGAGAAATACTGGACCATCAAGCAGAACCCGCTCATGATCGAATGCAAGGCAAATTGTAACCAGATCATATTCAGAGGGGTAAATGATGATAAGCAGCGTGAAAAGCTGAAATCTATCACATTTAAGCGTGGAAAGCTCACGGATGTATGGATAGAAGAGGCTACGGAGCTTATGCAGAGTGATTTTGAGATTATAGACGACCGTCTCAGAGGTAAGCTGCCACCAGGGCAGTTCTATCAGATCAAGATGACATTTAACCCTGTATCAGCTACCCACTGGATAAAGAAAAACTTCTTTGATATTGAGGACGAGAATGTACTGACACATTCAAGCAACTATGTCAACAACAGATTTATTGATGCGGCATACAGGGCAAGAATGGAGAGACGTAAGAAGGTGGATCCTGAGGGATATAGGGTCTATGGACTTGGGGAGTGGGGCGAAGTTGGTGGCCTTATCCTTACAAACTATGTTGTTGAGGATTTTAACACAGATCACAGCAACTTCGATTATGTAGTGAATGCACAGGATTTTGGATTTAACCATGCAAATGCTTTGCTTGAGGTGGCTTTCAAGGATGGTGAATTGTACATCTGCAAAGAACTCTATGTGTACGAGAAAGACACGAACGAGATCATACAGATGGCAGCTGAAAAGCAGTTTGATAAAAAGCTAAATATGTACTGTGATTCAGCAGAGCCGGACAGAATCAAGATGTGGCAGAAAGCCGGATATAAGAGAGCCAGAGGAGTCCTAAAGGAGCCGGGAAGCGTACATGCACAGATAGATTATTTGAAGCAGATACCAAAGATACATATACATTATAGCTGCACAAACACATATGACGAGATCAGACAGTGGAAATGGCAGCTTGACCAGAAGACAAACGAGTACACCGATGAGCCTGTGCCGTTCTTTGACGATGCCATGGCGGCTCTCAGGTACTCAATAGAGGATATACGAAGAAACAGCCGTGTTAAGTCAAGGAAGAGACCGAAGGGATTATAAACACATGGCAGAAAGGATATATGCACGATGGCAATATACATAGATCCGGCAATGGTGCCGGACTTAGACAACATAGATTCAAGGGTTTTCAAATACCTCATACAGAAGCATAAAGGGCAGCTTGCCAGATGGGCTAAGTGTAAGGATTACTACGAGGGTAGACATGATATTCTTGCACACAAAGTGGATGACGATGATGATGTTGTAAGGTTCAATGTCAACTATGCTAAATATGTGGTTGATGTCGGCCTTGGCTATTATCTCGGTGAACCGGTCAAGTACAACAGCGACAAAGCGGATAAAGCGGATAAACAGCGCAAGGAGCTTGAAGGTGGTGTGAAAGCATCTATCAAGAATGGAAGCGTGAAGCTGTATGATCCTGACTTGTCCCAGAAACTTGATATAAGCCGCATACAGGACGTATACGACAATGAGACTATATCAGAGATAGATTCCAAGATAGGTAAGGCTATAGGCATATATGGCGAAGCCTATGAACAGCTTTATGCCAACAGCGATGAAAATCCAGAGCCACGAAGTACAGTAGTGAACCCTATGAACTGTATCATGGTCAGAGACAATACAGTGGAGCACAATAAGTTATTTGCGATTATTTATGAGATACAGGAAGATCTGAATGAATCAAAGTATTATTCAATCACTGTATGCAATGATCACAACACCAAAGAATACAGGAGTCGTGACCTTGATAACTTTGAATTTTACCTTGTTGAGGGCAGCGAACAGGAGCATTACTTTGGTGAGGTTCCTGTGGTGGAGTACCAGAACAACGATGAGAGACAGGGTGACTTTGAACAGATCATTCCTATGCAGGATGCACTCAACGAGCTTTTCAGCGACCGAGTGACAGACAAGAAGAAGTTCGTCAATTCAATCCTTGCCATGTTCGGTATGACATTAGATGACGATGACGAGAAAGAACTGAAGAAGAACCGCTTCATTGATGGCTTGCCACTGGATGGAAAGATAGAGTACATACAGAAAGCATTTGATGAAAACAGTGTTTCAGTGCTCTGTAATGATATTATCCGAGAAATCCACAAGATGACCCTTACAGTTGATATGACAGATGAGAACTTTGCAGGAAACAGCTCAGGACAGGCCCTCATGCTCAAGTTGATGGTTATGAATATGCTTGTGAAGAACAAGATGAGGAGCCTTGAGAAAGGGCTCAAGAAGAGATTCGAGATGTACAACCACTGGCTTAATGTCAAGGGTGAAATGTCTCTCATAGACAAGAAAGAGCTTGATGTTGTATTCACAGTTGCAATGCCAATAGATAAGCCAACAATCATCAATATGGTAACTCAGCTCAGGGGCATAGTGGATGATAAGACACTTCTTTCACAGCTCTGGTTTATCAAAGATGTTGATGAGGTCATAGAGAATGTGAAGAAGCAGAAAGCCGAGGAACAGCAGCAGTACCTTGCCACGTTTGGCAGTCAGCATGCACAGGATATGGAGACACCTATCAAGGATGATGAAGAAAAGGATCCTGAGAAAGAGTAGGTGATCTATGAGCGACAACAACTATTGGGAGAAGAGAGCTGTAGATCTTGAGAAGCTCTCCCAGGACAGAGCCGATGTTGATATTATGCATGTAAACAAGCTCTTTGATGGCGCTGTGGATATCGTAGAGAAGCAGATAGAGGAGATATTTGGTAAGTATGCACGTGATTCAGGAATAAGCCAGGATGCCGCCTTGAGGCTTCTTAATGAAAAACAGACGGAGACTATGCGCCGCAATCTTATGATCACACTTGCACAGTGTCAGGAGGAGATAGCCAGGCAGGCTATACTTGCAAGGCTCAATGCTCCGGCTTATGCGGCGAGAATATCAAGGCTGGAAGCTCTGAAAGATTTGGTATACTCACAGGCTTATATGGTTGGTGCCGATGCACACAGAAGGCTTGAAAACAGGCTCATAGATACATATAGCGAGAGCTACTACCGAAGCATATATGATATGCAGCGCAGAACTGAGACTGGCTTTGATTTTACAAAGCTGGCTGACAGGGATGTACAGGCAGCCATAGAGACTGAATGGGCAGGGTCCAACTATTCTAAAAGAATATGGAAGAACACAGATAAGTTGGCAAAGAGCCTCGAGCAGGTTATAACGCAGGGACTTATGACCGGGCAGAGTATCAGAGATATGGATCTTGCGCTGGAGGCAAAGATAGATGGCGGCAGGTACAACATAAACAGAGTAATCCGCACCGAGGTAAACAACTGCTGTAACCAGGGAACATTGAAGTCGTACAAGGCGGCAGGGGTGTTAAGATACATATACCTTGCTACACTGGACTTGCGGACATCATCCATCTGCAGAAAGCTGGATAAAGAGGTTTTCTTTGTGTCAAAGGCAGAACAGGGTGTAAACTTCCCGCCTATGCATCCTCATTGCAGATCTACAACAATGGGATATAGAGAGGACCTGCCAAAGGAAAGAATCGCAAGAGATCCGAAGACTGGTAAGAATATTCATGTGCCGTTTGAAATGAGTTATGCACAGTGGTACAGGAAGTATGTGTTGGAGAAGAAAGATGTTGATAATACAAAAAATGGTGATAATATAAGAGATATAATGTTTAAAACGTCAAAGTCGGATGTAAACATTATTCGAGATGAAAAAGCTGTTGTTGACGCATACTCACAGTTGCCAGATAAAGTGCAGAAAGCAATGGCTGATGTAACCTTTAATATGGGGCAGAATGGCAGTAGTTGTGATGTAAAAAAAGGCATTATCAACATTGCCAAAGGCGCTGAGAAAGAGGATATAGATCATGAATTTGGACACCTGATAGAAGAACGCATGATGGATCCTAAAATTGTGGAAAAGTATAAGAAATACTTAACTGAGGGATTAAGCGATGCAGATATTACTTCGGAAATATATGAAAATGATTCAGGTGAAAAATTCAATATTTATATATTGCATGGTGATAAGTTTATAAGCGAATATCAAGGTAGATTATATATTGATAGCGTAACTGAGGCTATCACCCCAGATGGTAATTTAAATACAGAATTTATGTGGGAGGCTATTTCAGAGCTTTTCAGAGTGTATCAAAAGGACAAAACAATGCTCAATGAGTACGAGATCAAATTGATAGAGGAGGCATTAAGATGACTTTAAAAGAAGAGTTTTTAAGTATTACATCATATGAGGAATATGATAAGCAGAGAGAAAAATTTAGGTCATTGCCTAGAGATTCGGAGGTTAGAGCACATTTGGACAAACTGTATGGTCCAGGATACGTAGGCGGAGATATAGCCAATGGAGTTATAGAAGAACTATATAAGCCCGGAAAAAGGCATATAGGAGAAGAGTAGAAAAGAATGCTAGATGTGATTACAAGCACTGTACAGAGATGTATGGTGTTTTTTTAATGCAAAAAATAGGAGGATGAAAGAATGCAGAAGTACATTGGAACAAAGCAGATTGAGGCAAGGCCGATGACAAGAGGCGACTATAACAATTACAGAGGATGGCAGATTCCAGCGGAAGAAAATCCAGCAGATGAAGGCTATCTCGTAAAATATTCAGATGGATATGAGAGCTGGTCACCGGAGAAGCAGTTTAACGAAGCATACAGGCCATGTGACAACATGACATTTGGAATTGCTCTTGAAATGCTCAAGAAGGGCTTCAGAGTTGCAAGAAAGGGTTGGAATGGCAAGGGAATGTTTGTTGTATTCCAGAAGGGATATCCTGATGGCATACCATGTAACAAGCAGACCGCAGAAGCCTGGGGAATCAGCGAGGGCGACTTATTCAAGTGTAACCCATATCTGCAGATCAGATGTGTTGATGGTTCACACTCCATGTGGGTGCCGAGTATAAATGATTGCCTTGCTGAAGATTGGGTAATCATTGAGTAAAGGAGCAGTGAATACATGAATAGAATATGTCCGAGGTGCAAGCGGAAATACAATGAGCTTGACAACTATTGTACAAAGTGCGGAATCGCACTGGAGGAATCACCAAATATGTGTTCAGAGATGAGAACCCAGATGTGCAGACATAGGGTATATGCTGAGGATGATACATATTGTGCGTGTTGCGGATCACTTACAACATATGCACTGGAGCGACAGAAGAAACAGAATAATCGTTAATTCAGACCATGATAAAAACATGGTCTTTTTTATTGTCAAGGAAAAGACATTAAAACCTCAACAGCAAGGCATGAACTTGCTGGGGACATATCAATAGACTACTGGCAGGCATGAACTGACAGGCACAAGAAAGGAATGTATAAGCTATGGATGAAACACAGCAGACAACACAGACACAGGCACAGATTGGTGAGGCAACAACACAGCCTGGTACACAGACACAGGGAGCACAGCAGAACCAGGCAACAAGCACAGCATCACTTGAAGATGTGCTTAAGACTATGACAGTCGAGGAGATTCTGGCAAGACCAGAGTTCAAAAAGGCTGTTCAGTCAGCTTCGGACGCAAGAGTCACACAGGCACTTGCTACAGCCAAGGAGAAGTGGGACAAGGAAGCTATTGAAAACCTTGACGAGGCTAAGAAGCTGGAGAAGATGACAGCGGAGCAGAGAGCAAAATATCAGTTTGATAAGGATAAGGCCGCCTTTGACGCTGAGAAGAAAGCATTTGAGAGACAGCAGCTTGTACTTGCGACAGGCAAGGAGCTGATCAAGAGAGGGCTTGATGCTTCATTTGCTGATGTTCTGACAGGCGACACAGCAGAAGAGACAGCGGATAAGATTGATAAGTTTGAAGCATCTTTCAGAACAGCCGTTGCGGATTCTGTAAGCGACAAAATGAGAGGCACAGCACCAAGGGATAAGACCCAGGGCACGACAATAACCATGGATAGCATTAAGTCTATGAGTGCCGAGGAGATCAATGCACACTGGGATGAGGTGCAGAATGTGCTCAAGCAGAACAAGTAAGAAAGGACGATGAAATATGTCAGTAAAGAATTTTATTCCACAGATTTGGAGTGCAAGACTTCTTGCACATCTTGACAAGATCCATGTATATGCAGGACTTGTCAACAGAGACTATGAGGGCGAGATCAAGCAGTATGGTGATACTGTAAAGATCAACCAGATCGGTGACATCACGATCAAGAAGTATACAGGAGCAAAGATTGATGATCCAGAGGAGCTTACAGGTGAGCAGAATACACTTGTTATTGATCAGGCAAATTACTTCAATTTTGCCATCAAGGATGTGGACAATGCGCAGACTAACCCTAAGCTCATGAACGAGGCTATGGCAAGAACCGCATATGGTCTGAATGATACGGTTGATTCACTGCTTGCAGGAATCATGGTAGCCGGTGCTGCCGGAGCAGTCGGAAGTGATGAGTCTCCAATTGTTCCAAGTAAGGATGATGCATATGACTTGCTTGTAGATCTTGGAACAGAGCTCACAGAGAAGAATGTTCCGCTCGTAGGCCGTTGGGTAGTAGTGCCGCCATTCTATCATGGACTCCTTCAGAAGGATTCAAGATTCGTTGGCAATGGTACAGATGTCAACATGGCAATCCTTCAGGGCGGACACATCGGAGCTGCTGCAGGCTTCCAGATCTATGTATCAAACAATACACCAAACACCGATGGTACAAAGTACAAGATACTTGGCGGTACAAATGCTGGTGCTTCATTTGCCGAGCAGATCACTGAGACAGAGGGCTACAGACCAGAGAGCAACTTCTCAGATGCTGTCAAGGGACTTCACCTCTGTGGTGTCAAGGTACTGCAGAAGGATGCACTTGCAACTCTCACAGTAAATAGAAAGTAGGAGGGCAGATATGGCTATTATAAAGAATATTATCACAGGACACAGCTTCACTTGCCGGAATGAGCGTGTTGTAGAGCATTGCCGCAAGGACATAAAGACCTTTGTTATAGAGGATGAGCCGGCCAGCGTGGCACCGGCAGAGGATGAGCCGGTGGAGGATACCGAGGCAGAGGAAGAGCCAAAGCCTCAGAAGAAAACAAAGACAGCCACAAAGGCGACCGACTGAGAGGTGATACATGATGGATTCACTGGCAAGGCTTAAGAGGAAGATAGGCTCTGATAAGGATATAAGCGATGAGATCCTTACCGATTATCTGGAAGAGGCGAAGGATGAGATAGTTCTGTTTCTGAATGTGAAGCAGTTCGATGAAGCCTTTGCCTCAAAGGCGGTCGAGATCGCAGCTATACTCTATGAGAGAGACCAGGCTGACAAGCATATAAAGTCTGAGAGCTACTCAGAGGGCGTTGTGTCCGAGAATACAACATATCTCACAGGAGAGAGCTTTGATACACAGGTTGATAAGGTCCTGGACAGCCTCAAGAGATACAGGAGGGTATATGTCAAGCATAAGAAGAAAGATAGCACAGAAGAGACAGAATAGCGGGATATATCGCAGTTATGTTGAAGAGGATGAGTATGGACATGAATCATATGGATATGAGACAGATCCATCAGGAATCCTTGAGAGGATTCTGTGGAGTCCTATATCTTCAGAGGTTGAGGTAGCTGAGTATGGTGAGCGTGTTAACGAGATGCTTCAGGGATGTGTTTTCGATGACTCCATCAGTCTGAAAGAAAAAGACAGGGTGAAGGTGGGCGATAACATGTACAACGTGGAATCCATCAAGCCTTATCCATCTTATCGTCTTGTTATCATTGAGAGGGTGAAGTAGATATGCCTATTGAAATCAAAGGATTAGATACACTTATAAGCGCTCTGGATAAACTTGCTAGTGGGATTGACGGCAATGTAAAACAGATTGTGGAACAGGAAGCCGACCGCATAGCAGGAGAAGCCAGAGCGCTTGCGCCTGTTGATGGTGGATATCTCAGAGAGAAGATACAGACAAGGGTTACTGAGACAGAGGATAAGATTGTTGGTGAGGTATACAACAATGCGAGCTATGCAGCATATGTGGAGTTTGGCACAGGACCTGTTGGACAGGCGGCAGGCCTTAAGATTGAGGGAATAGACCTCAGATACAGGCAGACACCATGGATGATACCTGTTGACAAGATAGATAAGGCTCAGGCTGAAAAATATCACTTCATCCCGATAAAGAAGGATGGTGAGGTTATAGGATATTTAACCAGAGGACAGGCACCACAGCCATACCTCTATCCGGCTATGAAGAACAATGAGGAACACATAGTAGAAAGGCTGAAATCAGCGGTAAGAATGGAGAGCAAGATCACTAGATGATAGATGCAAGAAAACAGATCAAGGAGCTGCTTGAAAGCATAGAGTATAACGAATTAAAGGTTAATCATGGATATCCAAAGTCTATAAGTTATGTTCCGTTGGTTACATTTATTCAGATAGCAAATACTGGCACAGGGATGCACAGTGTTGTTGAAAATTTGGGCTTTCAGATAGATATATGGAGCCGAACCTTTAAGGAATGCATATCCATCATGCTGATGGTTGATGAGAAGATGGTGGATCTTGGATTCAACAGGGACTACGAAAGCCCGGATGACGATGGAGATAATGTTGATGCCAGCGGATATTGCAGAAAGACTCTCAGGTATAGCAGCAAAGTAGACACAAGAACAAACAGGCTTATTTCATAAGCAGAAAGGATGGTATAAAACAATGGCAGATACACCAAAGCAGGGACTTGCCTCAATAGGTCTTGATATCAAGATAGGCAAGACAGCCCTTAATTATGCAACAAAGATAGGAGACATTGGAGGAACACCTTCATCACTTGATGCTACATGCTTCAAGGATAAGTCAAAGAAAAGTGTTCCAGGTGTGCAGGAGAACGATAGCTGGGAGGTAGAGTATCTCTATGACAATGGAGCAGCAACCTCAGACTATCGTATACTCAAGGGCCTTGAGGATGCTGGGGCTATAGTTGATGTTGAGGTCACATTCCCTGACAAGACAGTATTCAAGAATAAGGGATATGTTACAACGACAGTTACCGGTGCCGAGGTCAACAACCTCATTAAGGCAAAGGCAGTTGTAAACCTTCAGGGTGAGTGGGAGGTTACGGATCCGGTAGAAGCATAATCCATTTTTGTAATACAACAATATGAAATAATACATCACAGGCAGGGGGCATGGTCTCCCTGCCTTTTTAGGAGGTAAAGCAGATATGCAGACATTGGAAATCAAACTCAAGGTAGATGGAGCAGAGAAGAAGTTTCACTTGAGACTTACAGCAGGTGGTCAGAAGATTCTCAAGGAGAAGTACGAAGAGAACATGCTGGCAACTCTTATGGGTGCAGTAGATGATATAGACAGAGCGGTTGATATTCTTGGCATAGCTCTGGGTTACAAGGACAATGACAACGAGATCACAGATGGAGAGGAGTTTTACGATCTGCTTGTTGAGAACGGCAGAAGCGGAGCTGAGGACTTTGCAAAGGTCCTTACCGACATTGCAGTCAATTCTGGAATCATCAAGAAGGACCAGGCAAACAGTGTTGTGAACAGCATCAATACAACATATAAGACTATGTTTGACAGCCTTGAGGAAAGGGTAGAGAAGCTGCAGAAGGATAATGGACAGACCCCAACGGCGGGCGATTCCGAAGATAAGTCAGACAGCACTCCCTTATGATATAGATAGGCTTCTCTTTGAAGCAAGGATAGCCGGTGTGGGCTTCTTTGAGGCATTGGATTATACCTGGGGTGAGCTTGTTGAAATGATAAAGGTTTACAACGAGCGGGAACGCAGGAAGCACCAGCACGAAGCCAACATAGCATTCAGGCAGGCTGAGCTTATATCCATGTGGGTATGGAAGAATGATGGAGATATAAATGTATCAGATATATTCCCATACTGGAACGAGGAAGAAAAGAGACAGGCAGAGCTTGAGAAGTACAAGGCAATAATGTACAGGCATGTGGATAAGAGCAAAAAATAAATCATGAAGAAATACGAAAAGGAAGGAGGTGGGACAGAATATGACAATAGAGGAGATATCCGTCAAGTTTACTGCTGACACCAATGAGCTGAAGAAAGCTCTTTCAGATATTACCGAAACTCTCAAGGGAACTGAAGCACAGACCATGGACATAGCAAGTGCCTTGGATGAGATAACGCAGCCTATCAAGGATATGTCAAAAGACCTCAGGACGCTCACAGAGCAGAGCGCTGCATATAACAAGCAGATGTCAGAGGTTACGAAGACTGTTAGCGGAACAGGCAAGGCGGTTGGTGAGATAAATTCCAAGATGCAGACTGTATCAAAGCAGAGCACTGCTGAAACGGCCAAAATAACGACCGGATGGAAAAAAGTCAAAGAAACTATGCAGGATGTATTCAACTCAAGGCCAACAGCTAATTGGGGTGGGAATACAAACAATGGCGGCGAGACGAGATCGTATAAGGTTTCGAGCAATCCCGGTGATGCAACACAGGAAAAGACACAGAAAGCTCTTGATGCGGAACAGGCCAAGCTCCAGAAGCTGCAGAATACCCTCAATGGGTACAGGATAAAGCTGGACGCAGTGAATCAGAAGTACGATATACAGAATCAGAAGGTTCAGAAAACCAGTAATGATATACAGGCACAGCAAACAAGACTTGATGGTTTAAAAAGAGATTATGAGGCGATGTCCTCAATAATGTCTGAGCTGAATATTGACGACAGCATAAATGCAGAGATGGTCAGACTCAAGACTACACTTGATGAAAATAAAATATCAGCCAACGAGTTATTCAATGCCATGGAGAGACTCAAGCAGTCTCCTTATGACATCATAGATGTTGGTAATTCGTTCATGTCCATGGAAGACATGACTAAAAAGATGAATGAACTGGATACATCAAGTGAACAGGCATGGGGAAGACTTGAGAAGTTGGAAACAGCCATGGAAGGAGTCAGTGCCGAAAGCAGAAACTTTGGAAGCACACAGGGGCTTCAGAGAATGAACTCTATTATTACTCAGCAGGAGAATAAACTGAGATCACTTCAGAACGCATATAGTACGGCATCGACACAGTCAGCAAGTTTAAGCGGTAAGCAGGAAATGCTTCAGGCAAATATGCAGCAGACAAGGGATTCTATACAGCAGGCACAGGAACGCATATCACAGCTCAGTGCCGCTTTGCAGAATACATCTCAGAATACATCTACTGGCTTTTTTGGCAGACTTGCATCTACTGTCAAGAATGTCGGTAATGCTACTGCATCACTGATTCATAGGTTCCAAAATGGTGTGTCCCACATAAGAAACTTTGGAACTGCGGCGGGCAATGCTGGGCGCAGACTGCTCTCTCTTTATGAGAATACAACACTGATAGGAAGAGGATTATCATCACTTAAAGATAAGCTGTCAGGATTAAGCTCTAAGTTTACACAGACTGCCAGAATGGTGAAGTCTATGGTGCTCTCAATGCTGTTCATGCAGCTTATGAGTGGCATGGGTGAAACCTTGCAGAGCTTTGCAAAGCAGTCGGCTGTCGTGAACAATGATCTGTCACTGCTGGCATCCTCATTTACCTACTTAAAGAGCAGCATTTTATCAGCATTTCAGCCTCTACTCAGCTATATAACACCAATACTTACAAGTATAGTGAACACTGTGGCTGATGCATTTAACAAGCTGGCTGAGTTCTTTGCATACCTTACAGGTCAAACAACATTTGAAAAGGCTGTATATACTCAGAAAGATTATTCGGCAAGCCTTGACCAGTCGGCTGCAAGTGCTAAAGAACTGCAGAATGTGCTGCTGGGGTTTGACGAGATCACCAAGCTGGATGATAACAGTGGAAGCTCCGGAAGCGGCAGCTCCGGAAACGGACTGAATACAGGCAACTGGAAAACCACAAAGGTTGATATATCAAGCAGCCTTGCAGATTCTATCAAGAGTGGCAACTGGGAAGCTGTTGGAAAGGCCCTTGGAGACAAGATAAACAGTGCTTTAGGATCTATTGATTGGAGCAGTGTCCAGAAGAAGTGCAGCAGCATAGCCGAGAAGATAGCCGACTTTTTAAATGGAGCAGTTGAGGAGACAGACTGGAATCTTGTAGGATCCACACTTGGTAATGGAATCAACACAATTCTGGGAGCAATCAATACATTCCAGAAGAAGTTTGATTTTAAGAAGTGGGGAGAGTCCCTTGCGGAAACACTAAACAGCACGCTGTCCACTACAGATTGGTCGCTGGCTGGAGATACGCTTGGTACAGCGGTTCAGAATGTCATAGATACAGGCTTTGGCTTTGCCAAGACGTTTGACTGGAAGAAAGCCGGGGAGAGTGCAAGCAAGACAGTTAATAACTTCTTTGGAGCGATAGACTTTAAGGAGGGTGGTAAGACCTTCGGTGAGGGTGTAAAGGGTGTACTGAACAGTATATCGACATTCTTCGATGAAGTGGACTGGGATTCTATTGGTACAGATCTTGTCGATGCAATAACATCGGTAGACTGGATAGGAATCATTACAGGTGCTATCAAGGCTGTCATCAGTGTTGCAGGCGCATTTTACAAATTGGTACTTGCTATCTGGGATGCTATTATCAATCAGATCAAGAGCACAGACTGGTCAGATCAGGCACAGAAGATATGGGAAGGTATCAAAGATGTATGGGCTAAACTCAAGGATACAGCACTTGAGGTTGGTCTCAAGTTGAAGAATACTTTGTCAGATATTTGGGAATCGATAAAGAGCCTGTGGGGAGACTCAGAAAACAAGTCACTGCCTATAGCTGCAAAGTTGTCAGCGGCGCTTGATGAGGAAACTGTTGGTAAGATAAAAGACTGGGCAACAGATAAGCTGCAGGACTGGAAAGATAAAACCGCTATATTGACTGCCACTGTAGCAACTACACCAGCGGCTATAAGACAATGGTGGAAGGACAGGGCGGATCAGTGGAAGGATAAGATATCAAAGTTTAGCGTTAATTCCGTGACAACGATTCAGAACATAAAAACGTGGTGGAACAATAGATCGGCACAGTGGAAAAATAAGATATCAAAGTTTAGCGTTAATTCCGTGACAACGATTCAGAGCATAAAAACGTGGTGGAACAATAGATCGGCACAGTGGAAAAATAAGACTGTAAGGTTCACAATCGTAGCAGCTACTTCTGTGCAGGCACTAAAAAACGGTTTCAGATCAGCCATAAATACGGTTATTGGATGGATAAATACTTACATTATCGACAATCTTAACAAGCTGAGTTGGAAGATTAATCCTATCCGTTATTATGATATTATTCACGGAAAATATAAGACATTATTCGATGGAACTACAATTGGTTTTAATGTTGGACATATATCCACATTTGCGACTGGCGGTTTCCCGGAGGACGGCTTGTTCATGGCGAACCACGGAGAGCTTGTTGGTAAGTTCAGCAATGGTAAGACAGCGGTTGCGAATAATGCTCAGATAGTCGAAGGTATTGAAGCTGGTGTATACAGGGCGGTCACAGCGGCGAACAGTGGTGGCGGCAAGTCAGGTGGAAACACACCTGTGATAAATGTATATGTCGGCGGCAAACAGGTTACAGATGTTGTTATAAAGGACATCAACGACAGGACCATCCAGACAGGCAAGAATCCAATATTGGTATAGGAAAGGAGTGAGACTGTGGCAGCAGAGCTTGTTATAAATGGAGTGGACATGCCAGATCCAGCGATCAATGGTGGTCTCACTTATGCGCCAGAGAAGATCTGGAGCAAGAACACTGGGCGAGTCTCGGATGGAGAAATGTTCGGTGATATCGTGGCCAGAAAGATGACATTGAAGATTAAGTGGAATTACCTCACAGAATCACAGATAGCACTTATAGAGAGTGCAATCTATGATTCTTTTTTTGATGTTAAATTCAAGGATCCACGAACAAAGCAATATGTAACAAAGAGGATGTATGCAGGCACTCCGACATACCCGGTATATGACATACGTGATGGAATGTACAGGTATACAGGGGTTGGAGTTGACCTGATAGAGAAGTAGGAGATATCGGATGTACACGAAAGTATCAGATAACTTTGGCAATAGAATAATGGGCGATGGCAGAACCTTCAGAGCACGTATAACATGTGATGACACTGTCATAGAATCCGGTTTTGTCAGTGTTGATATGAAGTGTATAGCCGGAACTGGAACAAGCACCTTAGAGATAGGGTGCGCCAGTTCCACGCAGCTTGATATCACAATGATACAGCCGGATATAAGTCTGACCGGCAAGGAATTTCTGCTTGAGATAGGCCTCATGCTTGATGATGACAGTATAGAGTATGTCAAGATGGGATACTTCATGGCGCAGAAACCTACTGTTGATGATGGCAGGATCACGTTCACTGCATACGACAGGATGGCTTACAAGCTGTCTGGATATTATCTGTCTAATCTCTTATATCCTTGTGATATATCGGAGGTATGTGCAGAGATAGAGACATTGACAGGCATCAGAATGAAGAATGCTCCGTCAGGAATCAACATATCAAAAAACTTTGATGGCTACACATACAGACAGGCAGTTGGATTCATAGCTGGCATTGACGGCAAGTTTGCAACATTTGACAGGGACGGAGTGCTTGATTTCAGGTGGTACACGACAACGGATTATTCGGTAGGGCTTAACAGGTCGTTTGATGATGTTGTTGTGCAAGAGAACATGTTTCAGGTTGGGTATATCTCATGTGCTGTTGATGAGAACAGCACAATAAAATCAGGACAGGGGCTTACAGGAATAGCAACAAGCAACTTCCTGATGACACAGGAGATTCTTGACGGCCTGTATGCAAAGCTGAAGGATATGAGCTATCATCCAACGACATGCAGTTTTGCGGGTGATATGAGACTTGAGCTTGGAGATATAGTACAGGTATTGAGCAGAGATGGCAAAGCATATCCGGTGCCGGTCATGAGCTTGGATTTCAGTTATGACGGCGGGCTTATAACGGCTATCGGATCATATGGCAGTACAGAACTCAGTGAAGCGACATATGTAAGCCCAACCGAGAACTATGTGCAGCAGGTATACAGGCGTTTGTATGCAGATAAGCTGGATGCGAAAGATGCGGCTATCAAGTATGCACAGATAGATTTTGCAAATATAGGTAAGGCAGCTCTGGAGCAGTTTTTCGCCAAGTCGGGATTGATTGAAGATGTTGTGGTCGGTGATCAGAAGGTCACAGGAACACTCGTTGGTGTGACTATCCTGGGAGACAGTATCAAGGGTGGTACAGTCATAGCGGATAAGCTCGTCATCAAGGGTGAAGATGGTCTGTATTACAAACTGAATACTGATGGTAACACAGTAGAGAAAGAGCAGACGGATTACAACAGCCTTGATGGCGGTGTGATCAGAGCTAAGTCTATCACGGCAACTAAGATAGCTGTTGATGATCTTGTGGCATTTGGAGCAACAATAGGCGGCTGGCACATAGCGGATGGTTGTTTATACTCTGGCACAAAAGAGAGTATGAGTAATACATCCCGGGGAACATATCTCGGAAGTGATGGCCAGATAAACATTGGTGATTCTGACAATTTCATAATGTTCTATGTGGATAATAAGGGAGAATCCCATCTTGCTATATCGGCAGATAAATTCACCCTTGGCAAGCAGAACATAGAAAACATTATAAGTGACATAAAACAGGATGTTGATAATGTCAGAGATGAGATAACCACACTCCTGAGGATAGAATCATCAAGAGGAACCGTATTTAAAAATAATGCAGTATCAACAGTCTTGTCTGTGGTGATATACCACGGAAAAGACAGGATAACAGATATAGATAAGTTACATGAAGTGTATGGAAGTTCAGCCTACATCCAGTGGAAATGGCAGAAACTTGATGAAGAAGAATATGGAATAATATCATCCGCCGATTCAAGAATGAGTAACGACGGATTTTCTTTTACCCTTTCACCAGATGACGTGGACACAAAAGTAACTTTCATGTGTGAACTTATAACAGATTAAGGAGGATTATATATATGGCAACAATAAAAGCAGCAGATCAGGTTACTGTACTTGATGTATCAGATGCTTACAACGTAGTGTTGTCAAGCGAAGCATACACATTCCTTGGGGACACGCAGGGAGCTGCGGCCGGTTCTAAATGCACAACAGATGCGGCAGCATATTGTGGTAATAACATGTGTTCCGTTGTTACAGTAGATGCCAAGGCAATAGTTTGCCCAACAGGAGTGACAGCTGCGGTAAGTAACAGTGGAACTTCAAAAGTCACAATCACATTTACTCTGACGGCGAAGCTGACAACTGCATGCGAGGCAACTATCCCAGTTGTTGTTGATGGGGTAACGATCAACAAGAAGTTCTCGTTTGCCGTAGCGAAGACAGGAGCAACAGGAGCTAAAGGCGATAAAGGTGATCAGGGAGTACAGGGACCTCAGGGCCCGCAGGGGGTATCACCAACTGTATCTGTCACAAAGGCTAATGGTGTAACAACAATCACTATCACTGATAAGGACGGCACACATACTCAGACTGTTAAGGATGGCACAAATGGCACTCCGGGAACTCCAGGAACAAACGGCAAGACACCATATTTTCATGTGAAGTATTCAAACGATGGAGGTAAGACATTCACATCCAACTCAGGAGAAGATGTTGGAATGTATATCGGCACATGCACTGATTATAACCCAGCAGACCCGGCAACAGTAGGGGCTTATACATGGGCAAGAATCAAAGGCGAAACGGGCGCCAAGGGTGATAAAGGCGCAACTGGAGAAACTGGCCCTCAGGGTGAGAAAGGCGCAACAGGAGCAACAGGCCCACAGGGCCCTCAGGGCAATGCAGGAGCGGATGCACTGACATTAACAATTACATCAAGTGCCGGAATCATCTTTAAGAATAACACCGGTTCTACGGTACTTACAGCACATGTATTCAAGGGCAGTGCTGAACAAACTATTTCTTCAACAGGAGTAGTATCTGGGATAGGTACAGTCAAGTGGTATGCAGGCGGAGTATACCAGAAGTCTTCAAATACTTATGCGGTGGGTGCAGGAGATGTACCTAACTCACTGGCTATAACATGTCAGCTTGAAGCATAGGGGGTGTATCTATGGCGGCAAATGGACCAATCATTAAAGCCAAAGCGGAAATAACCATATTTAATGTCAAGGATGTCAAGAGTGTAACAAGGTATTATCTACTTCAATCATCCACAGCTACAGCACCAGCTAAGCCAACGGCAAATCCTCCCGGTGGGAAATGGGTTACAACTGAGCCAAGCTACACCAGTGGATCAACCAATACTTTGTACTTTGTAGATCAAACTATCTTGAGTGATGGATCTGTGTCCTATTCGGATGTATCTAAGTCAAGCAGCTATGAAGCGGCAAAGGCAGCTTACAACAAGGCTCTGTCAGTTGAGAAGTCGGGGAATGAATTGAAGCTATTCTGGGAGAAACTTATAAACGTTGACGAAGCGGATCCGGACAACTATGAAAAGTATATTACATTCAAGGATGGCAACATCATAGTAGGTATAGATGGGTTGAAACAGCATCTTGTGATTGGCAGTGATGGTATATACATAACAAATGGAAGTTCAATCAGCTTAGCTAAGTCAGGTGTGGTACAGCTTGGAAAGCATACTATCATTGGTGATAACTCTGGCGAGTCGTCACTGACAGTCAGAGGAGATGTGGGAGCGTCACTTTTTAAGGTAATAAGCTCAATCGTAGCATCCACTTGGCTGACCGCAAGGGATAATGCGGTATTTAATGCAGGCGACAGTATCCTTGACAACGACTATTACCCGCTCATATCGCTTCCAACCTTAAATTCTACCTGGGCAGTGGCGACCTACAATAACTTATATGGAAATGCACTTGCATTTACGAGGACAACAGATAGCGACTATTCAACCGGTACAAACAGGAAGACAGGTAGCTCATCTTATCTTGACAGCGGCATTGGAATGGCACTTGATGGCACAGGTATATCCGGTGCAATAACGGTTAACAGCACAAATGCATCTAATATAACAAACAGAAACCTCAGACGTATCGGCAATGTTGTGCAGATGTACATGTCATGTAAGGTCAAGAAGTCATACGCTGTTGGTAGGACCGGAACTGTAGGTGTTGCATCCGTCCCGACTGGTTTCAGGCCGGTATCGATCGTAGCTGTATCATCCGGTCAGCAGGGACCGCCGGTTACAGGAATCGTGGGGCCTGACGGAAACATCTGCATGATGGGTACTACAGTGAAACTTGCAGCAAATGATGAGATATCACTCTCTGGAACATGGCTGACAGGCGATAAATGGACATCTTAATTTAGGAGGATAGAAAGTATGAAAAATGCAATATGTACAACCGCCGGAGCAATAGGCGGTGTGATAGCATCCTTGTTTGGTGGATGGGATGCTGGACTGGCAACACTGGTCATGTTCATGGCAATTGACTATGTGAGTGGTTTGGTGGTGGCTGGAGTTTTCCACAACAGTAAGAAAACATCGTCAGGGGCCTTGGAGAGCAAGGCAGGATGGAAGGGATTATGTCGTAAGGGCATGTCCCTTTTGTTTGTATTGATAGCCTATAGGCTCGATCTGGCGATAGGGTCAAACTATATCCGGGATGCGGTGATAATAGGATTTATTGTAAATGAGACGATCAGTATTGTGGAGAACGCTGGTCTCATGGGCGTACCGCTTCCTGAGGTAATCAATAAAGCAATAGACATATTAACATCAAAGAGTGAAGAGAAAGGCGGCGATCAAAATGAACGGAATTGACATCAGTGCATGGCAGGGGGATGCTGGAATAGACCTTGCCAAAGTGCCATACGACTTCTGCATCGTGAAGGCGACCGAGGGAACGAACTACAAGAACAGATACTTTGCTAGTCACTGTGATAAGGTCCTGAATAGGAAGAAGCTCTTGGGCGTGTATCACTACGCAAATGGCGGAGATCCACACAGTGAGGCGGAGTATTTTATCGCCTATAGCAAGAAATATATCGGCAAAGCAATTCTTGTTCTGGACTGGGAGGCAAAAAACAACCATCTGTTTGGTGTCAAGGATCTGGAGTGGTGCCTGAAGTGGTGTAATTATGTGCAGAAGAAGACCGGCATCAAGCCGATCATATATGTGCAGAAGAGCGCTATGGATGCCGTGAAGAAAGCTGGATATGGCCTGTGGGTCGCTCAGTACCCAGATTGCAATGAGACCGGATACCAGGAGCACCCATGGAATGAGGGAGCTTACAACTGCCTTATACGTCAGTACACATCTGTCGGTAAGCTCTCAGGTTACAGCGGCAGCCTTGATCTCAATAAGGCTTATATCAGTGCAGCGAGCTGGAATAAGCTGGCCGGTAAGGTCAAGACCGCATCTGCATCCACGACAGCAAAGAAGAGCGTCAATACACTGGCTAAAGAGGTGTTAGCGGGCAAATGGGGCAATGGTGCTGATCGCAAGAGTAGACTGGCCAAGGCTGGTTATGACTATAGCAAGGTTCAGGCAGCAGTCAACAAACTTGTCAAGGCATCACAGATGACACAGGACAAGATCATCAATGCAGTTGCTCATGAAGTCATCATAGGCAAGTGGGGCAACGGACAGGAGCGTATCAATAGGCTTAAGGCAGCGGGGTATAATCCAACTATAATCCAGAACAAAGTCAATGAGATTTTGAAGTAGAACAGAGAGCCCATCATAGCAATATGGTGGGCTTTTTTTAGGGGCAATTTAGGGGCAATTTAGGGGCAAAAAATTGATTTGCCATGATATGTTATTACACGAAGTACCTTCAAAAAGTAACGTATTTAAGCCATTTTGAGATATTTTGACATATCAATATATTAATTATAAAATAAACAATATGTATAAATGTATACAATGGAGGAGAGAGATGAATAGAAGGAGAACAAAAAAGGGGGCGTCGGATTCTACAGAAATGGTAGATACGATAGGCTTCAATATGCGGGATATCCGCAAAAACAGCAGATCTTCGAAGTATACGGTAAAGTATATGGTTGCGGAGATAAATGAGCTCCTGCCGGAGAATCATAAGATAACAGAAGGGATATATTACAAGTGGGAGAATGAGGAGAGGCTTCCGACAGCGCGGCACATTCCGGCTATAGCTAGTGTTCTCGGTGTGTCTGAGACTGCACTTTTTCACTGGCAGGGTATGAAGAATGGAACTGTCAACAGTAAATATAGTCAACTGGTTGAGAGCGTTAAAGCACTTGGAGATGACAAGACGGCTGATATAGCCTGGCTTGCATCGGGTTGGTCAGGTGACCTTAAAGCTCTGGTTGAATTTGACATGCTGTATGCAAGTCTGCCTGCGGAGGACAGACGGGATGTGGCATCTCTTGGAATAAGATTATATGATGTGTGCAGGAAAGAGGGCAGACTGAATCAGGATGTGCCATCTGTGGATTTCTCTTATTTGCAGCAGGCTCTCAGGGATCTGTGGGCATCAAAGTAAGATATAATTGCACAAATAAAAAAAATATCTTTGTTCTTTTTGACAAAATATCCAACTTGACATGGTAAAAATCAAAAAAATCTTGACTTGTGCACAAAAAAAGCTATGATAATATCAAGGGCAACCGATTGCGCATGGAGCGTTGCGCAAATGCGGAGATATGTGCTGAACAAAAGGAGACTTGAACATGGAGACAAAAGAGTCAGGCCAGAAGATGACCATTTCTGATGTGGCTGAGGCGTTAAATATATCTAAGACTACAGTATCGAGAGCGATTTCCGGAAAGGGAAGGATCGGTGCCGAGACAAGGCGGAGAGTTCTCGAGTATATAGAGGAGCATAATTATAAGCCAAGCGTTATAGCGAAGGGGCTGGCACAGTCAAAATCCTATAATATAGGATGGGTCATGCCGAGCGACTACAGCGTGGTGGATCTGCCGTTCTTTCAGAAGTGCCTGATGGGATTGCTGGAGATGGCTGCGCCAGTGGATTATGATGTGCTTGTGTGTACAGTGTCACCGGATGATATGAGCCAGTTGGAGAGAATTGTTGAGAATCATAAGGTGGATGGGGTTGTACTTGGAAGAACTCTTGTGAATGATGCCCCGGCAGAATATCTCAAGGAAAAAAAGATACCATTTGTTGTGGTTGGAAGTATGGATGATGACAATGTTGTCCAGGTTGATCATGATCACAGAAGTGCATGCCGTGAGCTTACATCTATACTGCTTGCCAAAGGAATGACTAAGGTAGCCCTCATGGGTGGCAATAAGAATCATGTGGTAACCCTCAACAGGTATAGAGGATATCTTGATGCGATGGAGGATATGGAGGTACCGGTAGATAACAGCCTGGTATACTTTGATATAGATAATTCCGTATTATGTGAACATGCCATTGAAGAGATAATGAAGCAGAAAGCAGAATGCATACTGTGTATGGATGATGGAATATGCCAGAATGTACTTAATATACTGGATAAGAAGGGCATAAAGGTGCCAACTGATGTGAGAGTTGCGTCATTCTACAACAGCTCACTTCTGAACAATTACCAGCCTGCGATCACATCGCTCCAGTTTGATCCGCGTGAGCTTGGAATGGTGGCATGTAAACTGCTGGTGGATTTTATAGAGGGCAACGAAGTTAAGAAGAAGACACATCTGGGTTATGAACTCAGATTAAAAGAGTCAACGAAGTAATTCATAGTTATATATCCTTCCTAGAGGGGCGTCAGTGTTTGGCTGACGCCCTGTTTTTATGTGAAAAGGGCCAGAATATGCGCAATATGCGCAAAAAAATGATGCGCGACGGGCATGAAAATACACCATAGAATATTGCTGTTATAGCAATATTCTATGGTGTAACAAAGAGGAAAGTAATGAAAAAACGGCCTAAATGAGTGTAATAATGGCTAGAAAAGGAAATGAAACATGAAAATCTCACATATGGGATTGCGGATGATTAACAAATATTACCATATATAGTGTGCAACGCAAACGGGTGCGCAAAATATAACGAACATGGAAACGTTTCCGAATGAAGCGGCTTGTGCAAAATGTATATTTTTTTATTTTAAAAGTTATATGAATTAGTAGTTGACAACAATAAACAGAACTGATAATATATAACCATAAAGAACAACCGATTGCGCACGGGAAACAATAAGGGCAACTAATTTTCTTATTATTTATTTAAAGAGGAGGACATAAGAATGAGAAAGAAAGTTTTATCATTAACACTTGTTGCTGCGATGATGGCAGGATGCCTTGCGGGATGTGGCAACGCAGATTCAAAGGACGAAGGAACAACAGCAGCTGCTGGCGACAGCACAACACAGGCTGCAGCATCAGATGATGCGATTCAGAACTTAATTGATGCAACAACAGGAACTGTAGATCTTTCGGTATGGGCTTCTGAGGAAGATCAGGATCTCACAACACAGGTTATTGAAGAATTCAAGAAAAAGTATTCAGATGTTGACTTCAACATCACACTCGGAGCCGAGTCAGAGTCAAAGACAAAGGATGATATCCTGGTAGACGTTGAGGCTGCTCCTGATGTATTCGCATTTGCTGATGATCAGATCAATGAGCTGGTTAAGGCTGGAGCACTTCAGCCGGTACAGGCTACATATACTTTTGATGTTGCAAACGAGAATGTAGCAGCTTCTGTTGAGGCAGCTTCTGTTGATGGAACATTATATGCATATCCAATGACAGCAGATAACGGATACTTCATGTTCTATGATTCATCAGTATTCACAGAGGATGATGTTCAGTCACTGGATGCTATGATCGAGGCAGCAAAGAAGGCAAATAAGAAGATTGCTATGAACGTATCAGATGCCTGGTATGTATACTCATTCTTCCAGGGTGCAGGTCTTGACCTTACACTTAACGATGACGGACTTACAAATACATGTACTTGGAATCAGGCAGGCGGTACAGACGTAGCTCAGGCAATTCTTGATCTCTTTAAGACTGGCGCATTTGTAGATATGGATGATCCTACACAGGCAACAGCAATCGCTGAGGGTACGATCTGTGCAGCAGTTAACGGAACATGGAGAGCGGCAGACGCTCAGGCAGCATGGGGCGAGAACTATGCAGCAGCTAAGCTTCCTACATACACAGTTGCAGGCAAGCAGGTTCAGATGGCTTCATTCTCAGGATGCAAGCTTGTAGGTGTAAACCCACATTCAAAGAACGTAGGCTGGTCAATGCTTCTTGCTGAGTATCTTACATCAGAGGATACACAGGTTACAAGATTTAAGCAGAGAGGCCTTGGTCCTTCAAACATCAACGCTTCAGAGTCAGAAGAAGTTAAGGCTGATCCAGCTATATCAGCTCTTGCAGCTCAGGCAGCATATGCAACACCACAGCGTGTAGGCGGCAACTACTGGACACCAGCTGAGACACTTGGTTCAATCCTTGCCCAGGGTAATCCGGACGGAACAGATCTTCAGAAGCTTCTCGACAATGCTGTAGAAGGAATTGAAGCACCTGTATCACAGGAGTAATCTCAATTAAGAAGTACTTTGAATAATATTTATAGGTTATAATGAGAATGCCTCATATGTCATTCGTGGCATGTGGGGCATTTTAAAAAGAGAGGAGCTTTTTCATGAAGAAAATATCAGGATTCTTTAAAGCCATAGGAAGATACTTCAAGAATTTTGGTGTTGCTTTTGCAAAAGGTGATATATGGGTTAAGCTCTCAGCGGTTATCATGGGTGCAGGTTACTTCGCAAGAAAGCAGATCGTCAATGGTTTGATCATGCTCATCGTTGAGGCTGCGTTTGTGTTGATGTGCGTAGGCTATGCGGCACCAAACCTTGCCAAATTTGGAACTCTTGGAACTGTAAAGTTTGAGCAGGTATTTGATCCACTCACCATGCAGACAACCACTAATAATTACGACAATTCTTTCCAGATCCTTCTCAATTCGGTGGTTGCGTTGTTCATCATACTTATATTCGTGCTTTTCTACATTCACAATATCAAGACAGTGTACAAGCTTCAGCAGATGAAGGAAAATGGAGAACATATAAATACATTCAAGGAAGATATGAAGTCACTCTTCAACGAGAAGTTTCACATAACACTTCTCACACTTCCGACAATTGGTGTAGTCATAATGAATATTCTGCCGATACTTATTCTTATAGCGGTGGCATTTACCAATTATGACCAGCAGCACCTTCCACCAAACTCACTGTTTACATGGGTGGGCTTCAAGAACTTCGCAAGCCTGTTTTCAAACAGCATGACAGTCACATTTGGATATTCATTCAGAAAGGTTCTTGGCTGGACACTTGTATGGGCGGTCATGGCAACATTTACCACATTCATAGGCGGTATCCTTCTTGCCAAGGCGATCAATTCCAAGACAACCAAGCTGCCAAAGATGTGGAGAACACTTTTCATCATATCAATAGCAGTTCCGCAGTTCGTAACACTGCTTTTGGTTAGAAACTTCTTCGCTGATTCCGGTATTGTGAACACTATCTGCTCAAATATTGGTATCACAGACATGCTTAAGCATGTAGGACTTGTCGGTGAACATCTTACATATATACCGTTCCTGACCGATCCTCACTGGGCAAAGGTAATGATCATTCTCATCAATATCTGGGTCGGTGTTCCATACCAGATGCTGATCGCAACAGGTGTTCTGATGAATATACCTACAGATCAGATCGAGAGTGCAAAGATTGATGGAGCAACAAATTTCCAGGTGTTCTGGAAGATCACAATGCCATATATCCTGTTCATTCAGGGCCCGGCACTTATAACAGACTTTGTAAAGAATATCAACAACTTCAACGTAATCTACCTGCTCACACAGGATGTATTCGTCACACAGAATCAGGCGCTTGCCAATTCGCATGCAAAGGAAGTTGACCTTCTTGTTACATGGTTGTTCAGACTTACAAATGAATACTACGACTACAAGATGGCATCTGTTATCGGTATCATAGTATTTATCATATGTGCAGCATTTACACTTATATCATTCTCAAGAATGATCTCAGGAGATAAAGAGGAGGAGTACCAGTAATGAAGAAAACAATAGGTTCGATCGTTAAACATATCGTATTACTTGTCCTCGCGGTTATCTGGCTGGTTCCGATCATCTGGCTGGTTGTCACCTCATTCAGCGGATATAAGGGAATCAACACAGCGCATTTCTTCCCAACTAGCTGGTCTATGGACAACTTTGTTCAGCTGCTCACAAGACCTGATTCGGTTGTGCAGTATGTGTCATGGTTCAAGAATACACTTATCATTGCAGTATTTACATGTATCATCTCTACTATATTTGTAATTATGGTCAGCTATGCGATGAGTTGTATGAGATTCAACGGCAGAAAACAGATCATGAGTGCGTCGCTGATACTCAATATGTTCCCTGGCCCACTTCTCATGATAGCAATTTACTTTATCCTGAAGATGCTGGGACTTACAAACAGCCATTTCGGTATGATCATAGTTTACTCAGCGGGATCGGGACTTGGATTCCTCATCATGAAGGGATTCATGGACACAATACCAATGTCACTTAAGGAGGCTGCCAGACTTGAGGGCGCTTCGGAGGCAAAGATATTTACGAAGGTAATTCTTCCTCTGTGTAAGCCAATAGTAGTGTATCAGGTAATCAGTTCTTTCCTTATACCTTGGGGCGATTTTGTATTCGCAAAGCTTATGCTCAACTCAGGAGTTTCGAAGGACTGGACAGTAGCTATAGGTCTTTACAATATGCTTGAAAAATCACTTGTCAACAAATACTTCTCAGTATTCTGTGCCGGCGGTATCGTGGTAGCTATCCCTATCTCAATACTGTTCGTCATCATGCAGAAGTACTATGTAGAGGGTGTAACTGGCGGTTCTGTAAAGGGTTAAGGCGGACGGTCTGAGAGAAATGAGAAAATTTATTTTGGGCAGGTGTCTGCGTACCGGATGGACCACATATGGATGGTGGTGTGGATGCCTGCTATAATTAGCCCTAAAATAGGGCTGACAGGATGAAAAATGAAGATATTGTCACTTGTTAGGGGACGATCATCTTTAGATCAAAAGGTTACAACATATATGAAATAGGAGATTTAAGATATGGAGAATACATTTATTGTAAACATTATCCATCGTCCTGAGATGGTTCCTGAGTATGCCGAGAAGGTTACAGGCCATGGTCAGGCAGAGGATATCGGAAGAAAAGCTCTCCTCACAGAGTCACTGGACATATTCAAGTTCCAGCAGGAGACAGCTCACAAGAACGGACTCAAGACTACTATTCAGATGACATATGCCAGTCTTTTCAATGAGGAGGCTGTGTCACTGGCAAAGGAGCACCACGAGAAGTACGGAGATGAGATAGCGCTCTCACTTCTCGGACTTCCTTGCACAGAGTTCAGAGAGAAGTACAAGACCAAGGACTTCTGTATCTGGATGTTCTCAATGGAGGACAAGAAGAATATCGTTGATGACGTATTTGGAAAGTTCCATGATATATTTGGCTTCTACCCTGAATCAACTGGTTCATACTACATGGACGCCGAGCTCACAAACTACATCAAGGAGAAGTACCCATCAGTCAAGTGTGCAGTTGCAACATGCTGGGAGGAGGGCCCTAAGGCTTACCACACATGTAACAACTCATGGTACACACTGTTTGATGGCGGCC
>NZ_JBCPDQ010000010.1:48026-103953 GCF_040915325.1 Coprococcus sp. RTP21281st1_F1_RTP21281_210402 | reverse complement strand
GGTTTTTTATTGTAATCCTTATCGTTTCCACTTACACTATTCTCCCCAGCATAGCTGGGGGATTAGGATTTTTCATTAAGCATCTTTTTCTGTCTTACCAAGCTTTGTCTTCATGTAGTACCAGAGTGGTCCTGTGATACATACTGAAGAGTAAGCACCGATAACTACACCAGCCATAAGTGTGAGAGCGAACTCCTTGATAGAAGCTACACCCATGATATACAGAACGAATATTGTAACAAATGTTGTGAGTGATGTATATATTGTTCTGCTGAAGGTCTGGTTGATACTCAGGTTGACTATATCCTTGTATGTGGCCTTCTTAGGCTTCATAACACCTATATTCTCTCTTACACGGTCGAATATGATGATAGTAGCATTGATCGAGTAACCCACTATGGTAAGCAGACATGCGATACATGTGTTACCAACTGTAAGTCTCAGTATAATATACAGACAGAATACCATCGCAACATCGTGGAGAAGTGCGATAACTGCACTTGCACCAAACTTCACATCATGGAATCTGATAGCAATGTATATAAGCATCAGGATAGCTGCAAGGATAACTGAGAATATAGCGTTCTTGGACATCTCGCTGCTGACTGATCCACTTATTACGTTTGCCTCCTTGACATCTGCGCCAAGCTTGTCTGTGAGTGCGCTGCGCACCTTGGACATCTGTGAGTCATCTGTTCCGTCATCTGAAAGCTCAGGCATCTTGAACACGATCTCATTTGTACCTGATACTGTCTGTACTGATATTCCCGCCTCACCGATACCGGCTGCCTCTGCAATGACAGGAACTATATCTTTCTCAGCCTCGCTAAGTGAGTACTCTTTGTCAAAACCTACTGTAAGGCTTGTACCGCCTGCAAACTCAACACTGAAGTTAAGTGGTGAACCCTTTGACTTATTATTAACAGGCATCATACAGAAGCATGCGATGATCACAATGAGTGATCCGAGCATACAGAACTTACCTGCCTTCACGAAGTTTGTCTTCTTTGGCTCTCTTGCAACGCCGAAATACTTGGCATCTGTAACGCCGAGATTTACAAGCGCTGTGAGCAGTGACTGGCTGACTGCCAGAGCTGTGAATACTGAAAGAACAACACCGATAGCCAGTGTGATCGCAAATCCCTTGATAGTACCTGTTCCGAATATTCCAAGTACAAGAGCTGCTATAAGTGTTGTAACGTTACCATCTATGATGGCTGACAGGGCATTGTGGAAACCACCCTTTACAGCCTGCTTTACGGACTTGCCATCCGCCAGCTCCTCTTTGATACGCGTGAATATGATTACATTGGCATCGACCGCCATACCTACTGACAGGATAACACCAGCTATACCAGGAAGTGTCAGTGTTACGTTGAACAGATTGAGTACCAGCAGATCAAGTATTGTGTAGAATGCCAGAGCAAATGATGCCACAAGACCTGGGATCCTGAATACTATGATCATGATAAGAAATACAAGTGCAATACCGATCGCACCTGCCTTAAGGCTTGTGCTGATGGCATCTGATCCAAGTGTAGCACCTACTATATTGGAACGAACCTGCTTAAGTGTAAGAGGAAGTGCACCGATACGGATAGTAGTAGCAAGCTGCTCGGCCTCCTCGTAGCTTCCGATCTTGTTGATTTCTGCGCTTCCGCCTGTTATGGCTGACTGTACTGTTGGTGCACTTACGACCTTGTTGTCATATATAATGTATACTATATTTCCAACATTTGCCGCGGTAACATCAGCGAACTTCTGAGCTCCCTCATCGGTGAATGCAAGCTGTACCACATTGTCATTGCCGTTATCTGAGTCAATTCCGGCTGTGGCATTCTTGATGTCATCTCCTGTAAGAGCAGCCTCATACTCCTGTCCCTGTGACCACTTTGTATAATTGTCCGGATCAAGAAACTCAAGCTTTCCCTCAATATTCAGAGCATTAAGTATCTCATCTGCATTTGTTACACCCGGGATCTCTGCTGTGATCTTCTTGTCTCCATCTTCATAGACTGAGTACTCATTGGTGTAGGCCTCTACACGCTGCTCAATCTTATACTTGGTATCCTCGAGATCCTTGTCGCTGTAATCATCCTCCTGAATCTCGTAAGTTACACTCAGACCACCCTTAAGGTCAAGTCCAAGCTTGATGTACTCGACTTTACCTCTGTCTGCAACACCGAATATTGCTGTATATATAGCAACACCCAGTATAAGCAGAAAGGCAATGATGACGAGCACAGCGTTTCTCTTTGTCTTCTTCATCGTCTTCTCCTTTTACCCTTTTTATTCCTCTTCTGCCTCATCGGCCATAGCCGCCTTCAGCATGATTGCACATTCTATACGCTTCTTCTGAAGCTCACAACCTATGTCATATGCATCAAGTATATTGCCGTGGAACTTGTATGAGTTGGCCGCACAGCCACCGCTGCAATAGAATCTTGCAAAGCAGTCCTTACACTTATCCTTGGCATATACATTGCACAGCTTGAATTCATTGACTATATCCTGATTCTTGATTCCATCGAATACATTTCCTATACAGAAATCATCCTCACCAACAAACTGATGGCAAGGATAAAGGTCTCCCCAAGGAGTGACCGCCATGTACTCTGTACCTGAACCACAACCGGAAAGTCTCTTGGCTACGCAAGGTCCACCCTCAAGATCTATCATGAAGTGGAAGAAATTGAAGCCTCTTCCCTCCTTATGTCTCTTGATCATCTCCTTAGCCAGGATATCGTACTGCTCAAGCAGTACCGGTATATCCTCTTCCTTTATAGCATATGGCTCGTCCGGAAGTGATACAACAGGCTCAACGGATATCTGGTCAAATCCCAGATCCGCCATATGAAGCACGTCCTGTGAGAAATCAAGGTTGTTATGAGTGTAAGTACCTCTTACGTAGTAGCTCTTGCCTGCTCTCTTCTTGGCAAATTCCTGGAACTTGGATAATATCACATCATAACTTCCCTTGCCATTCCTTGTAGGTCTCATGTAGTCGTGGACTTCCTTCCTTCCATCTATGCTGAGCACCACGTTCGCCATCTCTCTGTTGGCAAATTCCATGATCTCGTCATTCAGAAGCACTCCGTTGGTAGTAAGTGTGAATCTGAACTTCTTGTCATACTTCTCCTCAAGGCTTCTTCCGTATTCCACAGTCTTCTTGACTACATCCCAGTTCATAAGCGGCTCACCGCCGAAGAAATCCACCTCGAGATTTCTTCTTAAACCGGAATTCGCAACCAGAAAATCCAGGGATTTCTTTGCCACCTCAAGTGACATAAGCGCCCTGTCTCCCTTATATTCTCCCTCACCGGCAAAGCAGTATCTGCAGGCAAGGTTACAGTCATGGGCGATATGCAGACACAACGCCTTGACAACTGTCTTTCTCTTCTTGAAATCTATAATATAATCTTTGTATACGTCATCTGTAAATAATGTTCCGTCCTCTACCAGTTGGGCTACCTCGTCATAAGCCTCGGAAACATCTGCGCTGTCATACTGTGACAGTGCCTTTATAATCTGCTCTTTATCATTCTCCTCATATAAAGAAATAATATCATAGACAAGATCATCTACGACATGTACAGAACCACTACAGACATCAAGCACTATATTATAACCATTGTTCTTGTACTGATGAACCATAATTCTCCTTCAATATATTCCATCGGATCTATCCGTGAAATTCTAATTCAAGGCGCCACACACGGCACCCTTATACACGCACTAAAGAGGACTGTCATCATAAACGACGGTCCCCTTTAGCTGATCAAATACAAACCTGTTACAAATTACTTGTTGTTAACATTCTCACAGCTCTGATTACCAACTGTGCATGATGTCTTACAAGCTGACTGGCATGATGTCTGGCACTCGCCACATCCACCCTTGACCATTGTATTCTTCATAGTCCTGTTTGTGAGTGTTTTAATTCTCTTCATTCTGGATACACCTCTCTTTTTATGTCATATATCGGGATTATAACACAAAGATATATAAAGTAAAAGTTTTTTTTAACTGAGCATAGCCCCCAGCATCCCGCCTGCAACGCACATAATACACTTGGTTATAACTGCTATTCCCTCTCTGTCGCCTGAACCTGTAAACAGCACCGACACGGTCAATGCGACCGATATGTAAGTCAGGCCATACACCATCCCCCACAGGAAACGCTTCTCCCTGACTTTTCTGCCCGTAACAAAGCCCCCGGCAAATGTGGCCACTATGTATATCACAACAACCAGTATACCGAGCACCTTATCGCTTATCCCCACTTTGTATACGACCACCGCCGTTATAAACAGCATGATTATCGTGAGCAGATAGGACAGGATCAGTCCCTTTACAACTCCCATAAATTTCTGACTTGCAGACATACTACCACCATATTCTTTACTCTTTACATTATTATGATGTTCCTCCTCATTTTATTAATAAAAATACAGCCTGTTTACTCAAACAGGCTGCATATATCTTCTATATCATAAAAGGTTTTGTATGCACGCTCGCGCGTGATATCATTTGGTTTTATCAGATCCACCACCATGACCGTACATAGCCCTGCCCGGCTGGCAGATATGATACCATTCACAGAGTCCTCAACGGCCACCGCTTCGTCTGGGTTTACGCCCAGCTTCCCGCAGGCCTTCAGATATATATCAGGCTCCGGCTTTCCGTGGGTGATCTCGTCTCCGCATACCTTTTCATCGAAGTATCCGGCTATTCCAACGCTATCAAGTCTCTGCTGCGCCCTCGTCCTCGCAGTGGAGGTTGCAAGTGCTATCTTCACGCCGTGTTCTTTTAAGAATCTCAGCGTGTCCTCGACATGTGGCTTTATGTCTATTCCATACTTTTCCACATGTTCATCGAACAGATCCATTGTTCTCTGTCTGAACGCAAGATAATCAAAATCTTCGCCCATTATTTCCTTAAATACCCGGGCGTTGGAGGTCTTGTTGCCTCCAGCCACCCGGTCACATACATTTTCCATCTGTGCCTCAGGAATTCCTATGCTCATGCCGTTTTCCTTCCAGCACTTCCTGTATATCTTCTCCGTGTCTACCAACACGCCGTCCATATCAAATACAACTGCCCTGTACATAGCACTTTCTCCTACATTAAGCAGCGGCGTTTTTCTTTCTTCTTCTGCCAGCTATGATGATAAATGCAAGCAATGCAAGAAGCAGGATCGCTGCGATTATTATTATGATCAGCACAACCGGTGACATCTTTTCGCTGAGCTTGAAGGTGAATACCTCTCTGGTCTCTCTGTCATATGTTGTCGCTATATTACCGGCCTTATCCTGGGCTGTTACCTCAACCGTGTATGTATCATACTGATCTACCTGCATCTCATACTTGTTATCTGCCTGATAGCTTGCAGGATCTATGGTATTGCCATTTATAACGATGGATGTGATCTCGTCTTCCTCATTCTCAAGACCTATCGTCATGTTGAATGGCTCTCTGAGAGTCTCTCCATCCTCAACACCTGTTATGATGATTCGTGGTGCAGTACCATCATACGTATAATCAAATTCCTGTGTTGCCGTGTGTCCAACCTTGTCAGTTACTGTAAGTGTTATCTTGTGATATCCGTCTGTCATATCTGAGAAATCGATAAGATTTACTCCGTCTATCTTGGCGTCAACCGAGAAGTCTGAAGTATCACTTACATCCCACAGTGCTTCGTAGCCCTTGTCTCGTATATCAGCAAAATCTGATGCATTGAGAAGCAGTGTTCCGTCATCGCTTGCAATGCTCTTGCTCATGAATCCGGCAAGTGTCGATGTAGCCTTGAGCTCAGGTGGTGTGTTATCGACTGTGAATACCAGGCTGTAATCATCAGCCTTATTTCCCAGTTCATCCTGCGCTGTTATTGACACCTCGTATACACCATCCTCAGAGAATCTCTGGCTTCCTGTGCTGAACTCTGAAGAATTGCTGTAATTTGTAAAGTATGATGATGACACATCCTTGCTGTCCTTCTTCACGGTTATCTTCACATCATCTGTCGAGAAGAATGACTCCTGAACGCTCAGTGACATATCAACATAGTTCGGTGCGGAAGAATCCATACTTCCTATTGGGTCGTAATTCTTTACTTCCTTGTTGTCCTTATCCACTGCGCTCACCTTTACAACAGGTGCCTTTGAGTCAACCTTGAAGGTCTTGGTCTGGCTGGCTGCCACATTTCCTGCAAGATCTCTTGCATTTGCTGTGATCGTGTACTCGCCATCCTCTGTAAAGTTGTAAGTTGCGGTATGTGGATTGCTTCCTGAGAAGCTGCTTGTTCCCAGCGTAGCGATATTCGATGCCGCTGTTCCGTCCGTCTTTCTGGTTATTGTCACGTTAAATGCATCTGCGGCAAGATTGTTGTTCTCATATGCAAATGAGAATGCCTCATCTATGCTGATGGTTGCATTTACCGCCGTTGTCTGTCTGTCGTTCATTCCTGAAATCGATATAACCGGTGCAGTCTTATCGATTCTGAACTTCACTGTTCTGGTCACAGCCTTGTTGCCCGCCTTATCCTCTGCGGACACGGTGACTGTGTAATCACCCTGGGCGTCAAATGTCACACCGCTGAGTACCTCTCTGACTGTGCTGACTCCATCGCCCTTTGTTCCCCAGGTAACATTCTTTCTGATATCTCTGTTCTCTACAACAGATCCACCCTCATTTGCTCTGACTACATGAATGGTGTACTTTCCACCTCTCATGTTATCTGTAAGTGTTACAGGGACTGTCACATCGCTGTTGTTTATAGTGTTGACATTTCCAAGCTGTATCTCAGGCTTGTGCTTGTCTATGTAGAAATGGGTTCCTGTTGTTCCTTCATTTCCACACTTGTCGGTAACGGTCATGGTGAGATCATACTCACCTTCCTTATCATATGTGTACTTCTTGCCCCATGTTCCGCCGTTACTCTTTATATAGAAGTATTGCGGATTCTCATCCACTGCTACATTTCCATCATTCTCTGTGATAATAGTGTTCTGAAGCGACTTGAACTGTTCCTCCACACCAACTCTGAATGATATTGAAGTCTTGAAGTAATTGTTATTATCCAGTCTGTACTCAGGATCATCGTCCACATACACAAGTGGCTCTGTGGTGTCGACGTAATAATTCTTTGTCTTGAGAGCACTTGTGCCCTCCTGAACACCGAACGCCTCGTCTGCTGCCGGCTTCAGTGCATTGCCGGAATTATCGGCTCCCTCAACTGTGAAATAATATACAGTTGCCTTGCCGCCCTTGGCTGTCATCTTATATGCTGCAGTGGTCTTGCCATCTGCTGTCTGGAACGGAACTGTGGTCTCTGACCAGTTTGAATCACTGTAGGTCTTGTAGTACACCTTAAGCGTCGCATTCTGTGTATCCATTCCATAATCGTCTTCTATGCCAAATGTAATAGTTCTGCTCCTGTTAAGGAATCTGCTGCTTCCACCGGACACAACTGATATCTCAGGGCTCTTCTTATCTATTACAAATGAAGTTGTTGCCTTACCCGACTCATTGCCAACCTCATCGACAGCAACGATCGTGATATTATAAAGTCCAGGCTCTCTGAATATTGTGGTCTTTTCTGCATTTGCAGTGTAATCCGCATCCAGCTCATACTTGCTTATGCTCTTGCCATCGCGTGTTCCTGTCACAACGAACTTCTCCACGAAGTAATTGTCAGTTCCCCTTGCTGTTATGGTCACATTGCTGTTATTCCAGTAATTTATCAGCTTTCCGCCGGCAGTTCCATCTATTGACACTGATGGCTTGACGGTATCAACTATCAGGTGTATCTCCTGACTGGCCTTGCTCTCGTTTCCTGCTCTGTCCTTCAGCTTAACAGTCATCGTGTACTCTGTATTTTCATCTGTTATGCCAAGGGCCTTTGCATCCAGTGTCTTTTCTATATCATTTCCTGATACATTAATGCTTCCTGTAATGTCCTGTGATCCGGCTGTGCTGCTTCTGCCTACTGTATATGTAACCTTGCCATTGCTGTCATCGTTATCGGAACCAGAGACCTTGATCTTCACGTCACTCTTTGATCTGTAATAGAATGTCGATCCTGATTTGTATTTCTGGTTTGCACACTCCAGCTTCACATTTGCCGGTGCAGTCTTATCATAGTAAACCTTTATGCTCTGTACTTCTTTGAACTTCGTGTCAGCATTGTTCGGATCGTGTATTCTCGCCATGAGTGAGATCTCGTACACACCCTCATCTGGAAGCTCGTAGGATATGTTGACCGTATTCTTGTCATATGCAGCGGCAACTGTACCCTTTACCTCAACTGCCTTATCCTTCTTTCCTGCAAATGATGTTCTGGTGATCACCAGCTTTGCGTCATCTGCTGCAAGCTGGAAGCCTGATACTGCACCCTCTACAGTCAGAGTATCATCATTTCTCCAGAATATAGCGCCGTTGTCAGCATCTGTACCGTTCGCAGATAACTTCTCTCCTGAAAGGCCATCCACATTGACATACACATATGTGTTCGTCTCTGTCTTATTTCCAGCCTCGTCAGTTACCACAACTGTCAGGACATAACTTCCTGAACCATCTATGCTTATCTCTTTTCCGCTCTGCAGGCCATTGTCACCTGTAGATGTTGAATACCAGTTCTTGACTGATGTATATGATCCATTTGCATCTGCCTTCTTGAGTGAAGCGACCGCCGATGCAACACCTGATGTGGCATCGCTGTACTTTATATTAAGAACAGCTTCCTTTGCGTCTGTGACCGTGTACTGCTGATCATTGTTTGTCCTGTCTGTTCCGGCGTTGTCCGTAACCTTTACAACAGGTGCTGTATTATCCACCTTGACTACAGTCTCTATCCTGCCATCTATTCCGGCGAAGTCCTTTGCCGCAAATGTGATGGTATGCTCTCCATCAGCCAGATATATGTCTGACTTTGTTGAATCCTGTACATCTCCACCGCTCACACGGACATCGCTGCTGTATGTGAACTTGTTTCCTTTTTCAAGGATCGTTTCCTTCTTGCCATCCACGCTGTATGACACGGTGTCTATGTAAGAATACTCTCCAGTTGCCTTCACTGTCAGCTTTGTGGATTTCACATAGCTTGTGGAACCGCCTGTAACTGTGAGTTCAGGCTTTCCTTCCTTTACAAATACAATGTCGCCATCCTCATCTGCGCCGACTGAGTTATTGCCAAACTCGTTCTCCTTGGCGTAAATGACAAGCTTCTTTGCATTGTCTGCATTGTCCTTCTTGAACCACTGTGCACTTATCTCGAATTCATATTCATATCCGCCGGACACAGCCTTTTTGCCTGTGCACTCCACTGCTGAAGCTGCACCCGTAAGCTTGTAGTACAGGCTCACGTCATCTATCTCAGTGTTATCACTGCCGGCTGTAACCTTCTTCACCTGTACAGTGAACTTATAAGCATCATCTACCTTGAGCTGAGGGAATCTGTAATCCACTCCGTTCTTCTGTATGATCTCAGGGGTAACACTTGTTATGACAGGAGCTTCGTTGAGCTTCTTGACGATAACACTGGTCTCCTCTGACTTGTTTCCTGCAACATCGACCGCTCTGAACTTGTATGCTCCACTCTTATCAGGTGCAACAAACTGGGATGTGCTCTCAGTCTTGCTCCAGGTCTTTCCATTGTCTGATGAATACTCCACATAGTCTATTCCTGTGGCATTTTCCTCTGCTGCATCTGTGGTATCCTTGGCGTCTATCACAAATGTTCTGTCGGCATCACTGCTTGTGAGGTTCAGGAGATAATAGCCATCGCTCACCTTGTTGTGAAGATTGTAGCTATCATCAGCCTCAACCGATATTGTAGGTGCCTGCTTATCCACGGCAACCTTTATGGTTCCAAGCAGCTCGAAATCACCGCTCTCATCAGTACCTGTATAATAGTAAATAGCTATCTTCTGTACTGCTGTGTCATTCTTCAGCTCATACACATTATCAAATGTGACAAGCTTTCCTGCTGCATCTGTGGCTGTAGCGATCTTATCGTCCGCTGTAGCTCCTTTGTAAACAGCCACTCCCAACTTGCTGCTGTCGATTCCGTCAACTTTGTCGGACTTGATCTTGAACTTTATTGCCTTGTCAAAATCCTTGAAGCCATACACCATATCCGCCTTATCGCCCTTTACAATGGCCGTTACATCTATGGTCTGTGTATCTTCCTCCTCCGCAAACAAATGAAAATGTGAATCGATCGCCACAAGAGTGAGTGTCATAACTACCGCCATCGTAAGCGCGATCAGTCGATGCAAAAGTGATTTATTCTGCATAACCTTTTTCATGTCCCTCTCCTCCTATATCTCTTCATCGGAATGTACTATAATTACATTCTTTATCATTCTTACCGAGCTCGCTGCGCGTCCTCCCTGAAGAACGGCTGTGGAATCATCTGCGTCATCGCTTCTAAGTACGTCCGTTGCTTCCTCGTCTGCGTCATCGCTTCTGAGTATGTCCGTTGCTTCCTCGTCCGCCTCATCACTTCTGAGTATGTCCGTTGCTTCCTCGTCCGCCTCATCACTTCTGAGTATGTCCGTTGCTTCCTCGTCTGCCTCGTCATTTCTGAGTACATCCGTTGCTTCCTCATCCGCATCTTCTCTGAGGATGTCTGTCGCCTCCTCAAAGCTGCTGCCATTGATGTCAAGATTCTCTTCGTCTTCCCTCAGAATATCTGTTGCCTCCTCGGCATCATCGCGGAGAATATCAGTTGCAGTCTCGCCTTCATCCTCCAGTCTCTTTTTCCCGAGATCAGCTATCGCTTTCTCGTAATTTGCCATTCCCTTCTCAGAATGTTTTTCGGCTGCAGTTGACTTTACATCCCTTACCGAAATTCTGGATGTATGGTTCTTGATCGCCTCCTGTTTGGAGGCACCGCCTCCCTGTACACTCTCATAGCCCTTCTCCTTGATCTCATCGATCTTCTTACGGGCTGTTGAGCCTGTGGCAATTCCCACCGCCTTCGGTATCTTTAACACAAAGAACAGTACCACCGCCACAATAGCGAATACGATCGCAAGTGCCAGGCCGCCATATAACATTACATTATAAACTGTTGCCATAACCTTTCACTCCTCCCTTACTCGCTCGTTGACCTTGAACTGCCATTTACTATGCTCTTAACTGTCAGGTCATTGGATAACGACTGCCATCCCTGCTTAAGACCATTTGCAAGTGCCGGAACTTTGTTACCGTTCTCGTACACTTTCCTCACAGCCCTTGTGGCACTGGCATTCCATGCTGCCGAATCGCTTCCAAATTTATTCGAATATCTATCGACCAGATAACTCAGATGGCTTACGTACACGACCGCTGCGTTGTCATCGGTTCCAAGTGTCGTCTCAGCGTTGCCATATATTCTCTCTGCCTCATCATAGTAGCTGTCATCGCCGCTGTTCTCTGCCATCTTGATATAAGTCTCAGCCTCGTTCACCGAGTATTCTGAATATGCTTTCTTGGATGTCTCTGTCGCATTCTCGCCCTCTATATCCAGACTGTTCAGATAAAGCGCTGCACTGTTCGCCGCAGAGTTGTAATAATGTAACTGCTGGCCCGCATCATCCGCATTCTCGGCAAGTTCTGTATATACTGAGTACATAACTCCTGAATACTGGCCATTGTAGTATTTTACGCCTCTGTCCGCCGGGAACTGGCTGTTCAGCACCTCTGCGTTGTCGTCCAGGTTCTTCATCGCCTCATCCATCAGCACCTCTATTCTGTTCGCAAGCTCCGGATCATTGGATATCTCGCCAAGATATATGTAAGCTATGTTGAGGTAATTGGTGTATTTGTCAGGATTGGTGTCATCTATGTTGTCACTGTTGTAATCCTGGAATGCAAATATATTTTCCTTGTTCGTATCAAAGCTTGCAGACTTGTTTATCTTGCTGTCACATATCGCAGCGTAATACTTTGCCTGCTTTGCCTGATCCGGGAAGTCCTTGCTCTCATCAACCATATTGAAATATTTCTTGGCCGCACTGTAGTCCTTGACCTCGTCGTAATACAACATGGCTATCTTGAACTTTACGTCGTCCTTTATCTCGTCCTTGTTCTTAAGTGCAAGTCTTATTCCCTTTTCTGCCGCCGTCTCGGTGTTGGCCGAAGTGTTTCCATCGTCCTCTGTATAATAGTAAGCATATGTCTCCATATAGCCTATATAGGCATCCGATGCTGTTGGGTCTATGTCGACAGCCGCCTTATAGCACTCAAATGCCTTGTTGTAATCGCCCTCATCGACTGCATCCCTCGCCTCGTTGACCTTGTTGTTGTAATCAAGATCCTTGAGCTGGCCTTTCTTTACTCCGCCTATCACAGCACAGCACGCTGAGAGTATCGATAATCCCGCAACCACTGAGAACGCTGCTATCTTATGCTTTGCCTTTGCCTTGTATGCATCGTCGAGCTCGTTGTAGTGATCCAGCGCATACAGTAGTTCTGAACAAGACTGATATCTGTCCTCAGGACTCGGCTGACAGCACGTCTGTATAATTCTCTCAAATCCTGATGAGAGCATCGGATTCCACTGTCTGATAGGCTTTATCTCGTAAGGAGGCTCACATGGATTCTTGCCGGTAACAAGGTGATAGAGCGTTGCTCCCAGATTGTAAATATCTGTTCTTGCATCCGTGTTGTAGATTCCATGTCCCTGCGCATCACCGAACTGCTCCGGTGCCGCATAGCCTCTTGTTCCAAGAGCCGTGGTATCCGCATTGTTCTCCACTATGTACTCCTTAGCCGTTCCAAAGTCGATAAGCTTTACCGAGCCATCCGGCTTCAGCATGACATTTGAAGGCTTCATATCTCTGTATATGATCGGCGGATTCATGGAATGCAGGTAGTCAAGTGCACTGGCAAGCGCCCTGCCCCATTCGATTACCTTTTCCTGTGGCTGTGCTCCCTCCGCCTTGAGCACATCGCTGAGTGGACGTCCTTCTACGAAGTCCATGACAACGTAGATCGTGCCATTCTCATTGATGATATCAACGATTCGTGGCAGTACCGGATGATCCACATCCTTGAGGATATTTGCTTCTCGCTCCAATCCCTTTAAGAGTGTGGCTGTACTCTTGGAGCCATCATTCTTGATCTCCTTTACAGCCCACTGTTTATTAAGTCGGTTATCCATGGCAAGATAAACTATTGACATACCACCCTGGCCGACTTTTTTAAGTATTTCGTATTTTCCGTCTAATACCGTTCCTAACTCTGTCATATATCGATCCCCATTACTCCGATTTAATAAGCACTACTGTTACATTATCCGTTTCTTTTCTGTACTTCACAAGCTCTGTGAGGAACTCACAGCCCTCCTTCATCTTCGCCTCGTCGACGCATGTTCCCGGGCCAAGTCTCTCTATCATCTCCTGAGGCGTTATCTTATGTCTGAATCCATCAGAACACAGCATGTAATGCGCTCCGGGAGCTGCCTGCCCAACTACGAAATCCGGTTCCACCACAGGTGAAGCTCCGATACACTGGAGAAGCACGCTTCGTCTGCTGTCCGTCTCCGCCTGCTCCGGTGTAAGTCTTCCCGCTGCGATCTCTCTTGCAACAAGCGTCTGATCTGCGGTGAGCTGCCTTATCCCTGAAGTGATCTCATACACTCGGCTGTCTCCAACATGGAGAATGTAGTACATTTCTCTGTATATGAGGATCGCAGAAATGGTCGTACCAAGCATAAATCCATTCTGCTCGCCATACGCCTTGATCTTCTCATTCTGCTCCACGGCAAGTCTTATCCACTGGTATCTCAGCAGCTCTTCACTAAAGCTGTTGTTGTCAACCATCTCAACAAACTGTGTGTCAAACCAATTGCAGAAAGCTGTTATGACTTCCTTGCTGGCAACCTCTCCCTTTGCCAGACCTCCCATGCCATCACATACGAGGGAGAACACGACCTGTCCATTTGGAGTATCCGCTATCTTGATCGCCAGCGAATCTTGATTTGTCTTTTTCTTTATTCCTACGTCTGTATTGTATACTGCGCTAAACCCCATATACATTCCTCCCAATATTTATGTCTCAACTTTCGTTGCGGATATTCTATCTAATGTGATAGACAAGCTCCTCGTCCCCGAGTATAACGATTGCATTGTTCGTCAGGAACTTTTCTTCGCCCGCCTTCAATTCCTCTCCGTTCACAAATGTACCATTTGTAGACTTGTTATCGCTGATGAAGCACACGCCATTTCTCTTGGTGATAACACAATGAACTCTGCTTATAGCTGAATTGTCAGTAATCGCATAGTCCACAAGTCTTGCCTTATGTCCGATCTTGAACTCTGCCTTGTCCAAGCTTATTCTCTCGCCCGTCTTCACCCTAAGGAAATATGGTGCCGGTGCTCCATCAAATGGATTGCCCTGCACTGGCTGTGCCTGTGGCATCGGCGGTGTCTGTGGCATTGGTGGTACCGGCTGCATCTGTGGCATTGGCGGTACCGGCTGCATCTGTGGGTTCTGCGGCATCTCTGGCATCTGGTGTGCCTGTGGCATTGGTGGCATTGGCGGAATCGGTCTTCCTCCAAATGGGTTGCCCTGCATTAGAGGTATTGGCTTTATCTCCTGTGGCTGTGTTTCAACCGGCTCTGCTGGCTCAGGCTTGACATCCTGTGCTTCTGTCTCAGCCGGCTCTACTGCCTCTGGCTTGACATCCTGCGGCTCTGCCTCAACAGGAGGCTCTACAATCTCCGGCTTGGCATCCTGTGCTTCTGCTTCAACCGTCTCAACATTCTCCGGTTTATCCCCCTGCGGCTGTGCTCCAGCCATCTCAGGCTTAACCGGCTCCTCCATCGGCGGCACGCCTACCGGTGGCATTCCATTTGATCCCATTGGACCGTTTGGTATTGGGCCATTCGGTCCCATTGGCGGCATGCCCATCGGTGGCATTCCGTTTGGTGCCTGGCCATTCGGTCCCATTGGCGGCATGCCCATCGGTGGCATTCCGTTTGGCACCTGGCCATTCGGTCCCATTGGTGACATGCCCATCGGTGGCATTCCGTTCGGTGCCTGGCCATTCGGTCCCATTGGCGGCATGCCCATCGGTGGCATTCCGTTCGGAACCTGGCCATTCGGCATCTGACCATTTGATCCCATCGGGCCGTTCGGTCCCATCGGTGGCATTCCCATCGGTGGCATTCCGTTTGGCATCTGGCCGTTTGATCCCATCGGGCCGTTCGGTCCCATCGGTGGCATGCCCATCGATGGCATTCCGTTTGGCATCTGGCCGTTTGGTCCCATCGGCTGTGCATATCCATTCATTCTCGCATTATTTCTCATAACCTCGAGTCTGCTCACCTTAGGTGACTCACCTCGAAGTATGTGGCTGTTGCCACCCTTTGGAGTATTTGTGGAAAGCTCCTTCATTCTGTCTATCTCAGCAGCGTCTATGCCTGCTTCTGCAAGCATCGCCTTAACCTCGTTCTTCATGTCCGAGTTTGAAAATGTACCTCTCATATTCGCACAGTTTATAAGGCGTGCTACGTAATTGTCATTGTCATTCTCTGAGTATCTCGCATCAACTATCACCGACTTCACAAATGCTCTGACCTCATTGAGATCTGTCACTTCCTTCTGTACCGGAGCGACAATAAAGCAGACATCGTATGTCTCAGGCGATACAAATACACACTGCTCGTCCCTTGCAACATAGCTGAGCGAAACCATATTCTTACCAAACATCTCCAGTGCATGCAGAATGTTGTACAGAAGTGTGAGTATCTCCTTCTTGTTCATCTCCTGTCTCAGTATCTCCGCAAGAGGCTTCTTGTCATCGATCTGATAATTGAACACCCTGACTCCGGCATTCTCCTGCATGTCACACGGTGCCATCTCAGGCATAGATCCGCTTCTGCTCATATCATACACTTTAGCATCTATCACATCACTGATATCCAGACTGTAACTCACTCTGTAAGTTTCCCCCGCCGGAACTACAACAACCTTTTCTCTGTTCATTTTTTCAATCCCTTTCGTCTAAATCCGCATATTTTCCGTCAAAAATTATTCCTTCATTCAAACACCAAAAGCAGGTATTGCTACCTGCTCTTGTCCCACATCGTGGGTGGTGTATATTAACTTAATTTGAAGATAAAGTCCTCTCCACCGATGCTTATCATGGCATCGTTTGAAAGCTTCTGCTCTGCATTCTCATCCAGGCGTGCTCCGTTGAGATATGTGCCATTTGTCGCCTTGTTATCCTTCAGATAACATCCATCCTCTCTCTGGTAGATGATGACATGTACCTTGCTGATGGCACCATTACCACCGACATGGTAATCAACACCTCTTGCCGCCTTTCCTATCTTGAACACAGCCTTGTTGACCATAACTCGCTCGCCTGTGTTGACACGGACTATATATGGCATAGCCTTTGGAGCGTTCCTGTTAACCGCTGCCTTCTCAGGTTCGGTATCCTTAACTACGTTCATTCCTCCGGTCAGCTCAACAGTGCTTCCTGTGCCCTTCTGCTCAGGCTCCTCTGCCTTCTCCTTCACCGGATCCATATTCGTCTCAGGCTCCGGCTGGTCACCGTCCATGAACTGTGGTGCAACTATCTGTTCTGTAGGGTTATCTATCTGAGCTTCCTCTGTCTCAGCAACCGCCTTCTGTATGATCTTCGCACGGTTGATCTTGATATTCTTAACAACAGGTGGATTATCCATAAGCTCGTCCGTAGATATCAGAACCGGCTTCTGCTCATCCTTCTTGTCAAGCTCAACCTCCGTAACTCCATCGGCAGCCTTTGCAACCTCTGTAAGTCCTGATGGCTCATGTACTGCCATATCTGATGTGAGAGCCTCTGTCATGCCCTCCTCGTCATCCTCTTCTTCCTCATCAAGGCTCTCATCTAACTCGAGCTCCTCAAGAACGCTGTCATCAAATACCGACATATCTATCTCGCTTGATACATTCTCTTTCTTCGTCTCATCCGAATCAAGATCAAGATCCTTGAATATCGCATTCGCTGCGGCCGCCTCGTCACTGATCTCCTCTACCTCATCAAGCTCGTCTTCCTCATCATCGCCAAATGACACGTCCTCAAACTCAGGCAGATCATCCATACTTGTATCAGATGCCGCCGTGTCAACCGAAGACTGTGAAACCGACATATCTGAGCCTATATCAACGAAGTTCTCCTCCACCTGCATTCCTGCAGACTCCATAAGCTCTGTGAGCTGTGCATAGAAGTTTCTCACTGTGAACTTATCCGCATTCAACAGATTGAGAAGCTTTGCCACATAGTTGCAATCCTCACTGTCATCATAAATAACGCTCGTCAGCAAGTCCTTTGCGAACATCCTGAATTCGGCATTGATATTGGCTTCTGACTCAACTGGAACACATAACATTCCAACATCGTATGTAACCGGATTAACATATGTAAACTCCTTGTGAAGAACCACATATGATGCCGGTATTCCAAGATCACGTAAATTAACTATACCAGAAGCTACCCCTCTGATTATCCCCAATATCTTCTCAGCATTTACCGTATTCGAAAGGAGTGCGTCAACCGTTGTCCTGCCTGTAACGTTATATGTAAGATAATCGTTCTCATCATCCTCTTCATAAATGATATCAATGAGCTCAGGAATCCGGTTCTCCTCCAGATAATCCAATAACTCCTCGTCAAACTCACAATCATCATTCAGAATATATGACAAATATTTCTCAGAGCCGATATTTCTTACCTTGAAACTTATTTTCCTCATCAAATATTCCTCCTATCGCACCTCCATAAGCGCATAACTAGATGCATAAAAACCCAAAAGGGTACATACTCCTTTATTATATATAAAAAGTCTATATATCGCAAGCAGTTTATACCCTTTTAGATAATTTTCGCTATATAATTTTGTCTATATTTTTTTACTCTGAATCAGTGCTTTCATCGGAGCCATCTTCTGATCCATCACCCTCTGCAGCTTCCTTTTCCGCCTTGGCTGCATCAGCCTTTTCTATGTCAGCAAGATGTCCCTCGTATGTCTTATTAAAGATACATGCTCCCTGGCTCTCATCTGATGTCAGGTAGTAGTAGTAATCATGCTTAACCGCATTCAGGACACCCTCTATGGATGCCTCGCCCGGATTACATATAGGGCCGACAGGAAGTCCTGTGTACTTGTAGGTATTGTACGGTGAATCAACCTCCAGATCATCATATGACAGTTCTGCCTGATTGTACTGACCGTCAGTCACAACATAGAGAACAGATGGATCTACCTGAAGAGGCATGTCATCATTCAATCTGTTGATAAATACTCCCGCAACCATCGCTCTGTCTGAATCTAGCTTACACTCCTTCTCAACTATGGAAGCCATGGTGAGAACCTCAAAATCTGTATATCCAAGCTCCTCTGCCTTCTTCCTGAAGTCATCTGTGTAAATGCTGTTAAACTTGTCTATCATGTCCTGTATGAGCTCCTTTGGAGTCATATCTGCATATATGTCGTAAGTAGCAGGGAACAGGAAGCCCTGTAATGCGTACTTGACTTCCGATGAAGGTATCTCAAACGGATACTCAAACTCTCCCGACTTGCACGCCTCAAGAAACTCCTTTGCAGAGCAGAAGCCCAGCTCCTCGCATCTGTCAGCGATCTGTTCAACCGTAAATCCCTCAGGAACTGTCAGTGTATATTTTACCTCTCTGGTCGACTCCACGTAACACAGAGTCTTTATCATATCCAATGTCGACATACCTGTTGTGAGTGTGTAAGTACCCGGCTGAAGACTGTGGCTGTACTGCGAGCCGGTCATTCTGAGCTGGAATGCAAGCTTATACTTTATAAGCCCCGCATCTTTAAGTATAGATGCTGCCTCCTTGACAGATGTATCCTCAGGTATGGTAACCTCGATCTTCTCTCCGCCGCCGGCACTGTAGGTGCCCTCATATTCCTGCATAAATCCGGTATACGTCTCCTTAACCTTGTATACCCCGAACAGCACCAGACATACCGCCAGCGCTATTATAATAACGGGTCTTGCTATGTTTCTCCAATCCATCTCTTTCTCCTTCTGTATCTGCAAATTTCATTTGCCTGTTCTGTTAACTGATGTTATCATTACCCTATCTTATACCAAGAAAGGAATGATATACATGGCAAATCCAATAGTTACTATCACTATGGAAAATGGCGATGTCATGAAAGCAGAACTCTATCCTGACATTGCTCCAAACACTGTAAACAACTTCATCTCACTGATCAAGAAAGGCTTCTATGACGGAATAATCTTCCATCGTGTAATAAAAGGCTTCATGATACAGGGTGGAGACCCTCAGGGAATCGGCATCGGCGGTCCTGGATACTCAATCAAAGGTGAATTCTCACAGAACGGATTCAAGAACGATCTGGCCCACACTCCCGGAGTGCTGTCAATGGCCCGTTCCATGATGCCTGACTCAGCAGGTTCACAGTTCTTTATCATGCATAAGACATCTCCTCATCTGGACGGTGCTTACGCTGCCTTCGGTAAGGTTATCGAGGGACTTGACATCGTAGACAAGATTGCAAATGTGCCAACTGACTACAATGACAAGCCTCGTCAGGAACAGAAGATGAAGACTGTAACAGTCGAAACCTTCGGTGTTGATTATCCTGAACCTGTAAAGGCTTAATCGAAAGTATTATAACCCATATACAGGAATTTGAAAACAGAAAACCTGTTTATTAAACAAATTTAAAGGGAGAGCAGTACAGACGTCTTTTTGCATCTGTACCGTTCTCCCTTTATTATAGTTCACAGTCTCACAATATATCCTTCCTGTCAAAATACATAAGTCCACCGATCAAAGATATCAGGATCATCCCTGCCGAAAGCACCAGTCCGCTGGCCGGATTAACGCCGTCCACCTCTATATACGATGTCCTCTGCCACATGGTATAATTTCCCGGCAGATACCACACTGTATAGTAGGCCGACAATACATACATAGCACACACACCGGCAAAGCTGACTACAGGTGTAATAAGAAATCCAGCCAATATCTGAACCTGACTGACCGCAACAGACACCAATACCGGCAGTAATATGGTCACACAAAGCACATCCCACGTACCCATACTCACTGTCGAAGTGGTATACAGACGCACTGCCAATCCAGGGGTTACTCCCCATCTCATATCAGCACCATATAAAGCTGCTGTTACACATATTCCACCAATGCACACAGCATAATACAACACCACAGTCACAATGCAGTAAATAAATTTACTTATCCACCACTTACTTCTGCTCCCAACGGCTATAAACAATACCCTTCCATTCGAGTGAAAATCATCACTTGCATAATATGCAAGCAGATACGCAAGCCCGATCTGGAATGCAAACCAGTATATTGGTATCTGGAAATACTCCTTTGGATCAAAATAGTATACACTCATCCCTTTGGTAGCAAACAATATGTAATCTGCAAGTGTACCGTTTGTAAACAACGCATTTCGATCCACGAGATCATTGAGATATGAATGTAATTCCCTTGTCTGTGATACAGCAAATAATAAAGGTATGATAAACAGAAAACTTCTTCTCAATATACCATTTGTTGTATCTCTTCCAAGGAGTCTCAGAGTTTTCATTCCCCGATCACCTCGCATCCCGCAACCGTACCGTTTTTGATCTCATATATTATGTCACACAGAAATTCCAGTTCTTCCCTGTCATGGCACGCAATTACTATTAGCTTTCCCTCGTCACGCAGCTTCAGAAGTTCGGTTTTTATGCTCATCACCGTCTGCTCATCAAGTGCATTTATCGGTTCATCCAGAATTATCAGATCCGGTTCTCCCATAATTGCATTTGCTATTCCAAGCTTCTGTTTCATTCCAAGCGAATATTTACGGTATGTCCTTCCATCATCGGGATCAAGTCCGACCCTCTCTATCGCATTCCTCACCTCTTCATCGCTTATATTTCCCATAAGCTTTGACAGCATACGAAGGTTTTCATATCCCGTATACTGCGGAAGAAATGAAGGGTTCTCTATCAAAACTCCAACGCTTCGCGGAAACTTTATATCATGGTGCAAAACCTCACCATCAATAATGACCTTGCCGCTGTCCGGTATGAGCAAGCCACAAAGAGCTCTCATTATCATGGTCTTGCCACACCCGTTTTTTCCCCTGAGTCCATACACTTTCCCGGGCTCCATCTGCATATTAACATTATCAAGTATGAGCGTGCCTTTTATCTTCTTACTGAGTCCCTCTATTATTATCTCTTTCACAGAATATCTCTCCTCCTATGCCATATATATATCAATGCAAGTGGAACTGCGCATACCACAACATACATTGTCACTATCTGATATCTATATGTAACTACATTTTGAATAGGATTTATCATTGCCATAGCCGACCATGTGCCGATTCCGGTTCCTTCAAATATAACTCCCGTAAACACATACAGTGCAAATGGTGCCATTATTGTGGAAAATCTGCTTCCGCACCATCTGGCAAAACACATTGCCACCAGCCCGGCAATACCGCCGAACAAAGCATCAAGCACAATAAACACCAGCGCATAGCATAACGGGTGCTCTGCAAACAGCCTTGGAAACATATTGCAGTCTATAATACCCGTATACAGGAATGTCAACTTATCCGGTTTTTTATTTGGGTATAGCCCGGCACATATGAACAGATCTATCAAAAGGGGAATGGCTGTCGCAGCAGCTCCCGAAGCCACCACAGCGAGCTCCTTTGCCAGCATATACTTTATGCGCGATGTCCTGATACATATATTCCGTTCATATCCACTTTTTATGTCCTGATAACATGTACCAGCATATGGCAGACAGGCCAGCAGGGGAAGCAATACATAGAACAGACTATTATAAGCAAAGTGATAATCAGTCCCCAGCCATATCTGGATCAGTGCGCAATCCGCTTTATGACCATACTGTTTTAAGTAGAGTACAATATCCGCCAATCCTATCAGTGTTCCAATCGCAACACTTACAGCAAGCCATATATTCTTAAATGCCCTTCGCATTTCAAACTTAAATATATTCATATCATTCACCAATTTATTCCATATCCAATTTCATCCTGATCTTCACCGGCTCAAGCACCGGCACATAATAAAATGTCTCCTCATCCATATGTCCCCATGTCTTATCTCCAAACGATACCCGGGCCGCTTTGGTTACATACCATACCTTCTGGTCTGCGCCTGCTTTCAGTTCATTATCTGAAAACACATTGATATCCTGCATATCATAGGGATTCACGGAGCTGCACCATGTAGCAGATTCAAATCCACAGGATGTCATATCCATCACCGCATCCCATGAAATAGATTCATTTGTATTGTTCTCTATATTGAGACAGGCGCATACAAATCTGTCTTCCGAACTAAGTGTCTCCACGTTATCCACTCCAAAACGTGTCTTATAATCATCTATACTGTATATATGTGCCTCTACACATCTGATGACCAGACCATCACATTCTATTGCTTCTCCCGCTTCAACGACCTGCGTATTGTCAATGTATCCGTGGTTTATACTGTATATTCTGCCGCACCAGAATATGGCTGCACATATAACCACCACCACTACAATAACTCCAATATATCTCTTCATGCGTCCTCCCATTACTGATCATCTGTTTCCGTCTTCGGAAGCGAATCTATATCAACATAATCCGGTAGTTTTGCCGGATCATATGAGAAGTTCCCTGTGATAAGACTTCCATAATAGTGTTTCTCATTTTCGTCAAATTCCTGTGGGACCGCCAAACCAATTGTACATTCCATGCTCTCATGGCCCTTCAACCTGAAGAAATAATATTTCATCGCTCTTTCATCCCCATCTGTATAAATCGGCTTATCATAGTAACACAAAGCTTCATTGTAGCTTATCTCACTCGCTTCAGGAGAGTCATATACAACATCATATGGAAATGCATCCTCTACATCTGCGTTTCCCATATTGGTCAATTTGCACTTGATAAAATAAAATTTTCTAGGTTTAACCTTAGTGTATGTGTACTTATCTATCACATCCTGATTTCTGTCCATGATTTCTACAGACTCTTCTACCGTATACGCATCATAATCTGATAACTGAACGTCTTTTACCTCAGGAGCCTCCTCATAGATTGCATCCCAATCTATAATATCCTCTGTTTCTTCAGGGTCCGGCAGGGTCTGATCCCGAAAATATTCAACCGGATATCTGTTTTCCGTGGAGATCTCAGATCCCTCTATGACATCTGCTGACAACATCTCTATCTTTATAGCTCCAACCATCAAAACATTATCTCCTACCCCCTCAACCACGCTTTTTTCTGAAGTCGTTGAGTTTTCACTACTTGCATTTGAAGTAGTCTTCGTAGTCGTATTCGACCTTTCCTCAGGAGTTTCTTTGTTTTTCTGAAGCATATATGCTGAAGTTCCTCCCGTTGCCATAATCAATACGCATATTATTACTGCTGCCAGATACTTTTTTTTCATTATCTTGTATTCCTCCTCATGATCCTGCCTTCACCCGCTTCACTTTATCAGTAGACCAACCTCTGATCAATCATATACTTCGTAATTTCTTGTTGAGTCAGGGCTCCACCATCCTATAGAATCCACCTGTGCGCTGACAGTTCTTCGCATTCTCAATCTTGCATATGTATTTTTTCTCTCGTTCACCATGTTTGTGATGCTCGCCTCAACACCAAGTGGAATTACATGTGAATCTGATCTGTCTACTACATTTGCTCCTTTTTCTGAATTCGCCCCCTGAACAGTATATTCCAGCTTTGGACCAACAGTCGGAAATACATACACTTTTGTCTTGTTGTATTTTCGCCTAAAATTAGAATATCCATTCTTGCTGTTTTTGTTGCTGAACGAAAACTTCTCATTGTCTGTATTTCCACCAGACAAAGTTACTATGCCAGCAGTCTTAGCTCCAGTGCTATCTGCTTTTGCAACACTTGCCATTCCCGCTGCGCCCGATATCGCCATCGCTCCAGCTATCGCTAATATTGCTGTTTTTTTCTTTAACAAATTCATTCTTTTCTTCATAATACTTCCCCTTTCTACTATTCCATTTCTCTCTTTATCTCGCTTATGCCGTCAGGTTCCTCTGGCTGATACCACTGCCCCCTACAACATACAGGTGAGATTGTTGCAACCATCGCAGCAATAGCACATATTCTTGCTCCATATCTTACTACGACCCTTTTTAACAACTTACTCATACCCCAGTCCTCCTTCCATATTGGTTTATGCACTTTGTATGCTAACATCATTCGACACCACCCAACCAAAATCGTCTGTGAATGGCCAAAAAAAGCAGGTGAATGAAATGTATCTACCATTCACCTGCTTTTTTCGACCATTCGCGGATTCTCTGTCTTTTCTGTCTATATCAGAGAGTATAATTTTATCAGCTTATAATTTTTGATTAAAAGGGAGTGCGTGCCATGATCTTATCTGAGCAATTAAGCAAAAAGATTGTCAATATCATGTCAGATAACAACATAATAGATAGTCATTTGGATGCTGCATATATATACTGCATTGATTTCGCTCTGGATTTAGTATTGTTCAACTTAAGCATCATAATCATTGGTGCCTTAACCCATAACTTTATCCTATCTGTAATCTATGTAACCGTTCTTGTTCCAACAAAGATGCTGGCTGGTGGCGCACATGCCGGGAGCACATATGCATGCTGTTCTATATCATACTCTGTATATCTACTCTGTATGTTGTTATGCCGGTTGATTCCTGGTATTCCAGTTTTGAACATATTAGTCTGTCTTGTTACCGGAATCGGTATATGTGCACTATCTCCAGTTCCACACAAGAACAAGAAGCAAAGCTATCAAGCAAAACACAAAATAAAAAAATATTGCTGCTTTTGCATAGGTATAATTTACATCCTTTTATCTGTTGTGTTATCATTTCGTTTATATAGATATGGAAATCTGATAATGATTTGTCTCACTATAGTTTTTGTGAATCAGATTATTGGTCTATTTATAAATAACGGAGGAAGAAAATGAGACTAAATATTGCTATATGCGATGACGATAAATCTTTTATGGAAAATCTGGAAAAAATGTTAATTTCATATTCCTTACAGTTTGACATAGATATCCACGTAGATAAATACCAAAATGGTTCTGCACTGTTGTCTGCATACGATTCTTCTCAGTCCTCACCATATCAAGTTTTAATGCTTGATATAGAAATGCCTGGTGAAAATGGTATATCAATAGCAGAAAAAATTAAACACACCAAAGATTTTGATGTATTGATAGTGTTTATCAGCAACTACCCAGAATATATGCTGGATTCATTTTCGGTTCATCCATATCATTTCTTACAAAAACCTATTAATTACACAACTTTAAATACACTTTTGGATGATATATATAATTATTATAAGAAAACCCATTCATTGGTCACGATCATCAGTGATTATGATACCGAACACACTATATACATAAAGGACATTTACTATATAGAATGTTCGGATTCATCCAGTAAAGCCCTGATTTTTCATATGAAAGATAATCAGATACACACAACCGGCACTCTGAATTACTGGAATACCACACTTGCCGATAATTCATTTATTCTATGTTCCAGAAATGCTTTGATAAATATTCAGCACATTCACTTTATCAAAGATAACCAGATTATTCTTGAAAATGATGAAGTTGTTACTATGAGTAAACGCAACCGAAAGAAACTACTTGACTGTTTTCTTAACAAGATTGTTGCAATACATAACCATTGATTGTAGAGGGATTTTATGACTTACTTAATTAGCGCCGTAACCTATATTTTTGATATTTTTATCGTATCTTCTTATCTTAAGAACATGTTAAAACACTTTAAAAAAAAATACTCAACTATATATATACTATGCCTCATATTAGTCGAGGTCATATTATATATAAATGAACTGTTATCATCCAGATACAATTCTTTTTCTTCTGTGGTGATAACTCCTGCTCTCAGCATTCTGACAACATTTGCTCTCTGCTGTTTTTTCTCAAACTCCATAAAAGCAAAAATACTTACTGCCCTGTCTTTTCAGGTTCTTGTCTCGCTTGGCGAATCATTCTTTACTTTTATAATTACTCATGTCAATCCTGACATTCTTGACATGGCAAACAAAACTCTGCTTTACAGCATTATGAATCTCGGTTCAAAAGTAATGCTCTTTTTGCTCTGCCTTATTGTCACCATATTTTTTAGAAATCAGAAATACGAGCATACAACAGAATATAGTATCCTGTTGTTTACAACTCCTATAATAACATTAACCATATTTTCATTTACCCCTCTGCATTTTTTATCAGAGAATGATAATATGTTTTTCTATGAAGTACTGTTTATATGCCTTTCTCTGCTTAACATAGTTAATTATATTCTTATACAAAAGGCTTTTATATCCACCGTAGTCAACTACACAAATATGAACATTCAACGTCAACTCGACTTCCAAAAAGGTAAATTTGAACAGTTAAGTGAATCCTACAGACAAAACAGAAGAATTATACACGATGTGAAAAAACATTACTTCTATATTCAGGAACAGATCAACAAGCAGCATTTTGACGACCTGAAAAATTACACCTCCACCGCGATCCAATCCATAGAGGATAACTATGCCAAGTATAATACTGGCAACCTGGTAATAGATTCATTCATAACAAACTATGACAATATTGCAACAAAAAATAACATCGCATTCTACGTAAGGCTAAATGTAGATTTTAACCGGGTTCCTACAAACGACTATGATCTGTGTATAATTCTAGGGAACCTGCTTGATAACTGTATTGCTGCATGTATAAAATGTAATAACAGCCGATATATAAATATAAGTATAGAAACTACTGACAACGATAAATTTGTTATACACTGTGAAAACCGGTCACCTGTTATTGATCCCACCGCAAGACAACACTCCATTGACCATGGTTTTGGTCTGAGCAATATAAGCCATACTGTTGAAAAAAATAATGGTTTTTTTGTATATCAGCAAAAAGATGATATTTTCTACACAGATATCATGATACCGATTATTGATGAGTCAAAAAGGGTATTCAAATCTGTCAGCCACATATCCTTCCATCCTTCATCTCATATATCTCATCGCACAGATATTCCAGCTCCTCCCTGTCGTGGCAGGCAGTGATTATAAGACTTCCTCCATCACGCAGCTTCAGCAACTCCTTCTTTATGTTCTCTACAGACTCTTCATCAAGTGCGTTGATAGGTTCATCCAGCACTATGACATCCGGCTCTCCCATGATTGCATTTGCTATGCCAAGCTTCTGCTTCATTCCAAGGGAATACTTTCTGTATACCCTCTTATCATCCGGATCAAGACCTGTCCTCTCTATGGCATATCTGACATCGTCATCACTGATCCCTCCCATGAGCTTTGCCAGAAGCCTTAAGTTCCTGAAGCCTGTGTACTGAGGCAGAAATGACGGATTCTCTATCAGAGCGCCTATACTCCGTGGAAACTTTATGTCCCTGTGGAGCTCCTCATCATCTATATATATGTGTCCTCCATCAGGTATGAGCAGACCACATATAGCTCTCATAAGCATTGTCTTGCCACAGCCATTCTTTCCACGGAGTCCATATATCCTGCCCGGAGTCATGGTCAGACTGATATCATCAAGTATGACTGAACCCTTTATCTTCTTATTCAGATTTTCTATCCTTATCTCGCTCATATGTATTCTCCTATCAGATTATATCCTTATTATCAAAATACACGATTCCTCCTGCAAATGCAGTGATCAGCATACCAGCCGCAAGCACCACTCCACTCATGGGATTAACCCCATCTGCCACTACATATGACACTCTCTGCCACATCGTATAATTTCCCGACAGATACCATACAGTATAGTATGCCGACAGAACATACACTCCACACACCGCTGCAAAGCTGATGACCGGCGTGATTATAAAACCCGCCAGTACCTGAAGCTGGCTTATCCCCAGCGTTACCAGCATCGGTATAAATAATGTTATCAGAAGCAGATCTGCGGCACTAAGATTGTATGTCTGCGGAGGATACAGCCGTGTTGTCAGCGCCGCCGTCATATCCATGGTCATATCTGCCCCATATGCCGCCGCCATTAAATATATCGTCAGCACACATACAGCAAAATACATTACCACAGCCACCGTACAGTATATGAGCTTGCTGACCCACCAGCTTCTTCTGCTTCCGGACGCAAGGCACACCACTCTCGCATTTGCGGCAAAATCATCACTGGAATAATATGCCAGGAAATAGGCCAGGCCTATCTGGAACGCAAACCAGTATATCGGTATGTAAAATACGCTCCTTGGATCAAAGTAATACACCTCCATCCCCTTCATCGCAAACAGAAGATAGTCCGCAAATGTTCCGTTGGTCAACAGGATATTCCCATCTGCAAGCTCGATAAGATATGCGTGGAGCTCACGTGTCTGCGACACCGCAAACAGTAACGGCAGTATAAAAAGAACACATCTCCTTAATATTCCATTTTCCATATCTCTTCCGAGAAGTCTCAGAGTCCTCATTCCCGCATCACCTCATATCTGTCCACCACATACATTCCTTTTTTATCTGTATTTCCTTCTTTCATAGAATATCCCTTCTTCTGTGCCATATGTATATAAGAACGAGTGCCGCTGCACTCACCGCAGCATACATCGTCACCATCTGGTACCTGTATGTAACCACATTCTGCAGTGGATTGACCATCTGCATGGCTGACCAGGTTCCAATCCCACGTCCCTCAAACATCACACCGGTAAATACATACAATGCGAACGGAGCCATTATCGTTGAAAATCTGCTCCCGCACCACCTCGCAAAGCACATAGCCACAAGACCTGTTATCCCTCCAAACACTGCATCGAGCAGCGTAAACAGCAGCGCATAGCACACAGGATGCTCTGCAAATATTCTCGGGAACATGTGGCAGTCTATAATTCCTGCATACAAAAATGTCAGTTTTTCCGGTCTTTTATCCGGATATATCCCCGCAGCAATGAACATGGCTATGAGCAGCGGGCACGCCACGGCTGCCGCTCCCGAAGCCGCCACAGCCGCTTCCTTTGCAATCATATAGCTTAAGCGGGACGTCTTAATACATATACTGCTTTCATATCCGGTTTTTTGATCCTGATAACACGACCCCGCATACGGAAAACACGCAATCAGTGGCAGCAGTACGTAAAACAAGCTGTTGTATGCAAACTGATAGTCTGTCCCGATCCATGTCTGGATCAAAGCCCTGCCTCTGTTAAATCCATACTGGCTGACATTAAGCCATATGTCCGCCAGCCCAATCAACGTTCCCAGAGCTATGCTTACTGCAAGCCACTTATTTCTGAACGCTCTGGTCATTTCAAATCTTAATACTCTCATATCTCAACACCACTTCATTCAATATCCAGTCTGATCATCAGCTTATCAGGTTCAAGGGTGAGTACATAATAGAAGCTCTCCCGCTCCAGGTTATCCCACGTATCCCTGCTAAATGACACCCGCGCCAGACTTGTCACATACCATATATCCTGATTCATTCCGGGCTCCAGATCATTACTTGTAAACGTATTCAGTTCCCGGCCAGAATACAAATTCACCGAACTGCACCATGTCTGTGACTCAAAGCCACACTCAGTCGCCGCCATCACAGTATCCCAATCGATCGGTTCTTCAGTTGTATTATCTACATTCAGGCGTGTACAGATAAACCGATCCTCCGGGCTCAGCACATCCACACTGTCCACATTAAAACGTGCTTTATACTCATCTATACTGTATATGCGGGTCTCCCTGCATTTTATAAGCAATCCATCCACCGATACATTCTCAGCCGCTTCTACAACTCTGGTGTCATCACTGTACGCCCTGTTAACGCTGAATATTCTTCCGCACCACAAGGTGACTGCACACAAGCTCACAACACCCAATGCCATCAGAACACCTCTCCTCATGCATATACCTCCACAAAATCTGATTCCCACCTCATGGCTTGTCATCCGCTTCCGGCTTTGGGAGTGCATCCAGATCCACAAAATCCGGAAGATCCGCCGGATTGTACGTAAAATATCCTGTGATCACCTGTCCATAATAATATTTCACGCCATCCTCCGGCTCCTGTGGCACAACAAGTCCAATCGTACATTCCATTGTCTCGTGTCCTTCCAGTCTGTATAGATAGTACCAACTGGCTCTGTCATCGCCCTCTGTGTGGACTGATTTGTCAAAGTATACCATTCCTTCTACGAACGAAACCTCACTCTCACCGGGAATCCTCTCCACAATGTCGTATGGGAACACATTCTTCACAACCGCATCCCCGGTATTCGTCAGTCTGCACTTAATAAAATACAGCTTATTGGTCTTTACCACAGTCTGCGTATGCTTATCTATCACATCCTGATACTGTGCAGTTATCTCCTCACACTCCTCAGGAGTATACGCATCCCCTGCCGACTCCTGAAATTCCTTGTATCCCGGAGCCTCCTCATACAGAGCATCCCAGTCTGTTATCTCCTCCTCCGACTCAGGCTCCGGCAGAGTCTCACTGCGAAAATATTCAACCGGATATTTATCCTCTGTTGTTATCTCGTCACCTGTGTATACATCAGCCGACAGCAGCTCTATCTTCACCGCTCCTGACATCAGCACGTTATCACCCACACCTTCTTTTTCACTTATTTTCTCTCCGGTCTTGTTTCCCGAAGCTTCGCTGTCTGTCTCTTCAGATGCCGCCTCAGACGACTTCCTTAACGCTCTGTCCTCTGGGGTTTCCCGTTTTTTCTGGAGCACATACGCCGAAGCTGCCACTGCTGCCATGATCAGCACTGCTGCCACTGTCATCACAAGATATCTTTTCTTCTTCACTTCTACTCCTCCCAACTCTGCCTTTGCCATCCGTCTTATGTCACTGCTTTAATCAGTCATAAATAGTGTAATTTCTTGTGGAATCCGGACTCCACCAGCCCTTTGAATCAGTCTGTGCTTTGACTGTCCTGTGCATCCTCAAGCCTGCATAGGCATAGCCTTTCTCGTTTACCATGTTTGTGATACTCGCCTCAATTCCAAGCGGAATAATATGCGTATCAGATTTTACTATTGGGTTTGTCCCTTTTGATGAATGCGAGCCCATTACTGTGTAACTGAGCTTTGGTCCTACTGTTGGATATACATAAACCTTTGTCTTATTATATTTACGTCTGTACGAACTATAACCATATCCGCTGTTATTGTTGCTAAAAGTAAACAGCTCGTTATCTGTATTAGAATATGATTCTTTGCATGTAACCACTGTACCTGCATTATTTGTATGTACATTCTCAGCCTTAGCAGGTGCAGCAATTCCCGCTGCTCCTGACACTGCCATCGCTCCTGCAACAGCGAACATCGCAAGCTTTGATTTCATTGACTTCTTCATAACCTTTTGTCCCTCCTAATTAATTATCTGCGGTCTTTACTCCAATTTTGCCACTTTTAACAATTTTGCTATTGTACTTTTCTGTGTCTGATAGTACAATCCGTTTATCAAGATTTTTCCAGCAAATGATTGTCTTGATATTTCTAATATCCTGAAGCTCAACTCTTCAGGATATTTTACTTTGTCTCTTTCTGTGAATCGATATTCCTGAGACACTCTGGGAGTTCTATCTCTCCCCATGCACCGAAACATCCTGTCAGTCTAATCACATCTTCTGCCATATTCTCAAGTATGTCCGACAGCATATTTCTAACCCTCTTCTGCGTCACGCATTGTCACCCCCTTTTTATTTCTTTTTATCAGAGATGATAATTTTAATATCATCACTTCTATAATCTGCAACAACCATATCCATACAATATAGTTATTGTAAGATTTCACCCCAAGACTCACCGCTCCAATTATCAGCACACCTGCTATACCACGAGCCTTTATCATATTTTTTCTATGTTGATTATATTTAGGTCTCTGTTTTGATGGTATAGGCGCAAATAATGCTATAACTACTATCTCCGATACCCACAATGAATTCTGCAGTTTGCTTGACAATATAATATTTTCTCCGCATGCTAACACCACGATATAAAACAATACAGTCACCGCTGTACAGCCATACCATGTTTTCATATGTATACCGCCAAGATAATTTCTTGTAAGTTCTATTGTCAATCCTGTTATTATTGCTATATCAACGTGTCCCAATATTGAAAAGAGGCCCAAAATAATTAAATATTTCTCTACCTTGTCAATAAGAAGCAGTATAGAATATTGTATTTTTACATCACGATCCTCATCGCTTCTGTATTTTCTGCCCAGCAGGATCTGTGTTAATAATATTCCCAGCTTATTGTTTAGATTATCTATTTGACCACCTCCACTTTTCTTTTATCATACAACTACTTAGATTGCAATATATTTTGCTTAATTTGTCATGAACGGTATCTATCATGTCATAAACGACAATTGACGCGGTATAAATCGTCTTTGTATAATGTTATATTATCTTTATGGAGGTTGCCATGATACATCATATCGTAGACTCTTTTTGTTATATTATTGAAATTTTATATGATCTCATCATGCTCTCATCCATTGCCGGAGTACATATAAAAGAAATGCGACATCCTGTGATAAGTGCAATTTTATACTTTTGTTTGGGAACCTTTTTTTCATCCCTGTTTCCAGGTGCGCTTGGGTGGATCATCTTATGTTCACTAGCCTATTTAACGACTCTTTTTATCTTAAATACGACTATATTTAATTCTCTAATTGCCTTCGTCATATCACACACTTTTATCCTTCTTATTCAAAATTCTATAATTCTGTTATTTTACAGAGTGAATTTTAATAATCAGATAGCCTCCTCCATCGCAGGCTCCCTGATTACTTTTTCTATTGCTTGTGCTATATGCAGGCTACTTCCATTCCATAGCTTCTACTCTCAGTTGATTAATGGCAGATTTTTATCCAAGTACCTTGTAATACATGTTTTTCTGATAATCATGCTTGAGCTGGGACTGCGTAAATACAGCACATTTAACACAATCATATATATCCCCCTCATCTCATTTTTCACCGTGATAGTCCTCATCACCGACATAGTAATCCTCAGCCAGCAACAGATCATCAGCAAGCAGCAGCACGATCTGGCAAATTACAACGTCTATCAGCCTATGATGGATGATCTGATTGAGGACGTCACGGGAAGGCAGCATGACTTTGACAATATATTGACCGGTATTCGAATGCTTCCATATACACACACCGACTACAGTTCATTAAAGGAGGCTCTTATCAGCAGTTCAGATGAGGTTATATCCGAATACAGAACCACCGAGCTTCTAAAAATCAACATGTTCGTGATCGCCGGGTTTATATACAGCAAACAAAAGCAGGCAGAAAAGGCGCACAAAAAGCTGAATATTGTCGTTCACAGCTATCTGCTCGAGAGCCGGATGCCTGAATATGAGCTGGTCAGGGTTCTGGGAATACTCATCGACAATGCACTGGAGGCCATATCTGAGCACGATAGTATGACTCTGCACCTGGATAGCCGGGACGGCAGAATCATCATCACCACTCTGAACAAAGGTCCTCTGCTAACACCCGAGATCAGAGCAAAGCTTTTCACAGCAGGCTATACCACCAAGACCTGTGATCGTCAGAAGCACGGCCTTGGTCTTTACAATCTCAGGCGTCTGGTATTTAAATATAATGGAAAAATATATCTGGAAAACGATTATCTTCTGGATGATACTCTGGTGCGTTTTGAAGTAATGGTTTAAAATACAACACATAGAAGGAAGGAGTCTTTTATAATGAGAGCTTTGGTAGTTGAAGACAATGTGGCACAATTAAATGGTCTGGCAGAGATAATAGAAGAAAGCTTCCCCGACATAGAATGTCTGAAGGCCGCCTGTTATGATGATGCTCTGGCTCTGGCAGATTCGCACAGCATCCAGCTTTTTCTGCTGGATATACAGCTTGGCGCCGACCCGGATAAGGACGGAATAAAGCTGGGAGAACAATTGCGAAGAAATCCGCGTTATCAGACAACTCCTATTTTGTACGTGACAGCTCTTGTAAACGAAGCTCCCAGAGCGATCCACAAGACCAACTGCTACGATTATCTGGTCAAGCCCTACTCACAGCAGGATCTGATAGAATCTGTCTCCAAGCTTCTGAACTTTTCTCTGATCAGGGAGGAACCAATAGAGCTTACCGACAGAGATGGTGTACTTGCCAGGATCAGACCAGACAATATACTATACATTAAATCCGAGCTGCGAAACATGCATGTCCACACAACCACCGGACTATTTATATCCACAGGAACAAGACTCTCTGTATTTGCGGACTCTCTTCCATCGTATTTTGCACGCTGCCACAAGAGCTTTGTCGTAAACCTTCACCATGTGGATACCTACGACAAGGTTACCGCCATGGTATCGCTTGACACACCGGACTATCAATGGATACCGGTTGGCCGCAAATACGCCACAGAGTTTGGTCACAGACTTAAAGCTTCCACGGCTGCGCGCAAACACGTTGAACAGGCTTAACAATGATAAGGGGTATTTGAAATGCTGAATTCTATAATAGATCTCCTATGCTTTACATTGGAAACAATGAAGGATGTTATTTTTATATCTGCCCTCATCGGAAGAAAATTCCGGGATATGCGCCACCCAATTATCGGAACGGCTGCTTACCTTATACTCGGGAATACGGTATCCTTAATTTTCCCAAATGCATTTGGATGGCTGGCATTATGCCTGCTATCCTATCTCATGCTGTTGTATATTATGAAGACCAGATATTTTTATGTATTGATGGCGTATATTCTTGAATATCTGTATGCGGCTTTTCTTGAGGACATTATCATCATGGGTATGACACGTCTGGGTGCGAACAATGAGACATACTTGTCCATTTCCTGTGCTGTATTTTCATTTCTGATTTCAGTGGCTCTGTGCAGATATGCGCCTATGAACCATGTGTTCCAAACCTTCATGGGCGGCAGTGGAATTATCAAATTCCTGTCTATTCATTTGTACGTTGTGTTTATGATCGAGACCGGGCTGTACAAATTCAGTACCATCGACACCTCGGTGTATATACCTGTGATATCATGCTTTGCAGTTGTGGTCATTCTCTCGGATATCATCATTCTGGGACAGCAGCGAACCATAGGAAAGCAGCAGCACGATCTGGAATGCTTTAAAACCTATCAGCCTATGATGGCTGATCTGATAAAGGATCTGCGAAGCAAACAGCATGACTTTGACAACCATCTGACTGCAGTCAGAATGCTTCCATACACCTATAGGGATTATGAGTCTCTGAAAAATGCCCTGATAAACTATTCAGACAATATGGTATCTGAATACCGTGAGTCTGAGCTGCTTCGCATCAATCTGTCTGTTGTCGCCGGTTTTATATATAGCAAGATGATCAATGCCGAAAAGAACGGAAAGACTCTGAATGTGATAGTCAGACAGCATACATTGAAAAGCTGTATGCCCGAATATGAAATCATACGTATACTTGGAATATTAATAGACAATGCTCTGGAGGCTGTAGATGCTCCGGGATCTGCCACCCTGTCTCTTGACAGCAGTCAGAACCAGATCATCATAAGCACCATGAACAAAGGTCCTGTGTTGAGCTCTGATCTTAGAAGAAATATGTTTACCTACGGCTACACAACCAAGACCATCGACAAGCAGCATCACGGATATGGTCTTCCGAACATGAAAAAGCTTGTGGATGAATATGAGGGAAAGATATGTCTGGATAACCGAACCATATCCGGACAGAATTATATTTGCTTCGAGGTGACAGTGTAACGCAGCTCATGCACATAGAAAACCGGCAGTATACAGTTGGACTTCAACTCATATACTGCCGGTTTTCTATGCTTATCTATGGTCTGCCTGTTACAGCTCTACATTCCAGAAATCCTTGATGGTTGCGAAGTAATCCTCAGGTGTCTCTGCACGGCGGATAAGCTTAAATGAGCCGTCCGGTCTGAGCAGAACCTCTGCTGACTTCAGCTTGCCGTTGTAGTTGTAGCCCATGGCAAAGCCGTGTGCTCCTGTGTCGTGGATGACAAGGATATCTCCCATGTCGATCTTTGGAAGCATTCTGTCTATAGCGAACTTATCATTGTTCTCGCACAACGAGCCTGTCACATCATACTTGTGATCGCATGGCTCATTCTCCTTGCCGAGAACTGTGATATGATGGTATGCACCGTACATGGCAGGTCTCATGAGGTTGACTGCACATGCGTCCACTCCGATGTACTCCTTGTGTGTGTGCTTCTCATGAATGGCTGTTGTAACCAGGTGCCCGTAAGGTGCCAGCATGAAACGTCCGAGCTCTGTGAAGATAGCTACATCACCCATGCCTGCCGGTACAAGCACTTCCTCATATACCTTTCTGACACCCTCGCCGATGACCATGATGTCATTTGGCTCTTTGTCCGGTGTATATGGGATTCCAACTCCGCCTGACAGGTTGATGAAGTCAAGCTTCACTCCGGTCTTCTCCTTGATCTCAACTGCTGTCTCAAACAGAATCTTTGCAAGTGTTGGATAATATTCATTTGTCACTGTATTGCTGGCAAGGAATGCATGCATTCCGAATCTCTTCACGCCCTTTGCCTTGAGGATCTTGTATGCCTCGATGATCTGATCCTTTGTCATACCATACTTTGCATCACCAGGGTTGTCCATGATGGTGGTTGATATGGAGAACTTTCCGCCCGGATTGAATCTACAGCAGATCTTCTCTGGAATTCCTGCTGCCTTCTCCAGGAAATCAATGTGTGTGAAATCGTCAAGATTGATGGTTGCGTTCAGCTTCTTTGCAAGCACGAATTCTTCGGCAGGGGTGTCATTGGACGAGAACATGATCTCATCGCCCTTAAATCCCATCTTGTCTGACATCATAAGCTCTGTCAGTGATGAACAGTCTGTTCCGCAGCCCTCTTCCTTGAGGATCTTGAGTATCGTTGGGTTCGGAGTAGCCTTTACAGCGAAATACTCCTTGAATCCTTTATTCCATGAAAACGCCTTATAAAGCTTTCGCGCATTCTCTCTGATTCCTTCTTCATCGTAAATGTGAAACGGTGTAGGGATCTCCCTGATGATCTCCTCTGCCTTTGCCTTTGTAATAAATGGTGTCTTCATCTTTTTTTGTCCTTTCTGTGCTGTATTACGGCAAGTATCTCACTATGCGTTGTTTTCTGCCGCTACCAGGTTCTCACTATTGTGCATCTTACGGAGAAGTGGCTTTTCTATCTTACCTGTAGCATTTCTCGGAACGTGCTCAAATATGATCTTCCTTGGTCTCTTATATCTTGGAAGTTCTTTACAGAACTCGTTGATCTCTTCCTCTGTACAGGTCATGCCATCCTTTACCTCTATGATAGCCGCTGTGATCTCTCCGAGACGGGCATCTGCGATACCGATGACCGCAACGTCCTTGATCTTCTCGTATTTGCTGAGGAAGTTCTCTATCTGTACAGGGTAGATATTCTCTCCACCACTGATTATAACATCTTTCTTTCTATCTACAAGATAAATAAATCCATCTTCGTCCTGCATAGCCATATCTCCTGTGTACAGCCAGCCGTCCTTCAGGCACTCCTCTGTCGCCTTCGGATTCTTGTAGTAGCAGGTCATGACACCAGGTCCCTTGAGGATAAGCTCGCCGACTGCGCCCTGCTCAACCTCTGTTCCGTCCTCATTCACGATCTTTGCCTGCCAGCCGTAGCCCGGCACACCGATGGCTCCGACCTTATGTATGTTCTCTACTCCCAGATGTACAGCGCCCGGTCCGATAGACTCTGAAAGTCCATAGTTCGTGTCGTACTGATGGTTAGGGAATATCTCTTTCCATTTCTTTATAAGACTCTGTGGCACTGGCTGTGCTCCGATGTGCATCAGTCTCCACTGTGACAGCTCATAATCCTCCAGATGTACATCGCCGTTCTCTATGGCAAGCAGTATATCCTGAGCCCATGGCACAAGAAGCCATACTATAGTACACTTCTCATCACTTACAGTCTGAAGTATAGTCTTGGCGCTTACTCCCTTGAGCAGAACTGCCTTTCCGCCCACTATCAGACTTCCAAACCAGTGCATCTTGGCACCTGTGTGGTACAGTGGCGGAATACACAGGAACACATCATCCTTTGTCTGTCCGTGATGTACATTCTCGACCTTTGCCGCATGCATCAGGCTCTCATGGTTGTGCAGAATAGCCTTTGGGAATCCTGTTGTTCCAGATGAGAAATATATAGCCGCATCATCACTGTCCTTGATGTCTCTCTTCTCGAACACGCTTGAGCAGTTGGATGTCAGCTTGTCATAGTCCTCTGCAAATGTAGGACAATTGCCGCCCACATAGAAGAGGATTCTCTTCTCAGCTATCTCGTCAACGACAGCCTCTATACGTCCGATGAACTCAGGGCCAAATACAAGCACGTCAACATCTGCAAGCTCTACACAGTATTTGATCTCCTCCGCATCGTATCTGAAGTTGAACGGAACCACTATGGCTCCCGTCTTCAACACTCCGAAATATATTGGAAGCCACTCAAGGCAGTTCATCATGAGGATACCTACCTTGTCTCCCTTCTGGATTCCACGTGACACCAGAAGATTGGCAAATCTGTTTGCCTTCTCGTTGAACACGCTCCATGTTATCTCTCTTCTGTACTGACATGTAGGATTAGACTCTATGAGTTCATACTCTCTCCATGTAACCCTTCTCGTCTCCTGCACATCAGGATTTATCTCTACCAGAGCGACATCATTTCCATATTCTCTGGCATTTCTCTCTAAGTAATCTGTGATTGGCATAATCGTAACTCCTAACCTCTCTTAATAATTGCTCTTCTTTCTCAATTAAAAGCTTTAACGCGTTAAATTGCACGCTCTTTACAGTATATCCCTCACATGGAAAATATACAATAGGCAATTACATTTGAATACTATCATAAAAAATAGTGCTGATGTATAAGTTTTTTATCACTTATACATCAGCACTATTTCTTTTTCATGGATTCATCACTCTACGCATAGAATGATGCCTTGATCATATTGATATAGCTGTTCATCATCTGTGATCCCACAAATGTCGCAATCATCAGGCCAACGCTGAGCGCCGGGCCAAATGCGAAATGATCGTCCTTGCCTTTCTTACGCCTTGCAAGAAGTATCACGCCCTGGCATCCACCAATGATAAGTCCGATGAAGAATGCTATGACGGTTGCCTTCCAGCCAAGGAAGAATCCTGCGGCAAACATGAGCTTGATATCTCCTCCGCCAAATCCATCCGGTATAACCAGCACTATCAGAAACAGCGGAAGGCTCACGCAAAGCATTCCAATAAGTCTGCTCACAAGAGAGAGGTCTCCGCCTGTCAGTGAAAATCCACCTCTCGTGAATATGGATATAACTCCAAGCACCAGTATACACACATTCAGCACAAATGGTATCTCCATGGTATCAGCGTCTATGAATGTGATGATAGTCAGCAGTCCAAAGAACAGGAATACCGTGACCGCCTCAAGGCTCACATCAAACTGCCACACCATAAGCACTCCGAACACCCCACCAAGGATCTGTATGAACAGACATCTCGGAGAAAACTTCTCAAAGCTCTTCGGCTTTCCCTTAAATATATTCTCATTGTTCGGCAGCTTGAGTATGATCTCATTCGCCAGAGTAAACAACACCACCCCAAGTAAAAACGCAACTATACAAGCTGCTATATTAATTGAATTCATAAACATAAAATCCCTTCTACATAAGTATTACCATGCACCGATAAAGTCTCTTTAACTTCTTGTCTTATGCAATGTAAGACCCATCCACAAATATAAATCTCCTTCTCAGACAGGTGAGCGCCTATTCAGTTGTCGGACTCAGCAACGGGCGTTCTCATGATATCCAAATCAGGGAATACGAGGCCGTCGGCACTTGGCAATCGCTTGCGGAGCCTTATGTGCCGCTACGCGCCGAAGTTAAGCGCAAGCGACCCTGATTGGATATATGAGAACCCCGATGCGTCCGTCTTACGTACGCTCACCGTCCGTCACCTACTGCTCACGATGGTCGATGACACGCTGTGTCTTCTTCTCACTTCTAGGCAGCGTTCCAACAGGGACAACAGTAATCTTCGGTGTAACTCCGATCCTTGACTTGAACAGATCTCTGATCTGACGTCCTGTCTGCTCAAAATCTACACGTCCCTCGGCCTCAACTGTAACCAGCATGATATCCTTATTGGCAGGCTCGTCATGGGCTATATTTATGGTGTACTCACTTGGGACTCCATCCACAAGTGCAAGCAGCTCCTCAACCTGACTTGGGAACATATTTACGCCGTGTACCTTGAACATATCATCACTTCTGCCCTTGATGATATCCAGTCTAGGATGCTTTCTTCCGCATGGACACTCACCCGGAATGATCCTTGATATATCGTGTGTCCTGAAACGGATGAGCGGAGCCCCCTCCTTAACCAGAGTAGTGATAACTATCTCTCCCTCCTCTCCGTCAGGGAGAGTCTTTCCGGTCTTCGGATCTATTATCTCTATATAAACATAATCATCCCAATAGTGCATTCCATTCTGGGCATCGCAGCTTATTCCGATACCAGGCCCATAGATCTCTGTAAGTCCATATATATCATACAGCTCTATTCCAAGCTTCTCTTTTATATACTCTCTCTTCTTCTCACTCCAACGTTCTGAGCCAAATACGCCCTTCTTCAAATGTATCTTATCCTTAAGCCCTCTCTTATCTATCTCTTCGGCAAGAAGAAGTGCGTATGATGACGTTGCTGTGAGAACTGTACTTTCAAGATCGATCATCATCTGTAACTGTTTGTCAGTATTTCCAGGGCCCATAGGAATTACCATGGCACCAAGCTTCTCCGCGCCTGCCTGAAATCCTATTCCGGCTGTCCACAGACCATATCCCGGTGTGATATGTACTCGGTCTTTCTTTGTCACTCCGGCTGTCTCGTAGCATCTTGCGAACATGGTTGCCCAGTCATCGACATCCTTTGCTGTATAAGGTATGATAACCGGCTTTCCTGTTGTTCCTGAAGATGAATGGATACGTACCACTTCCTCATCCGGAACAGCCTGTATTCCCAGTGGATAAGCATTTCTCAGATCATCCTTGCTTGAAAACGGAAGCTCCTCAAATGCCTCCTGACTTGTCACATCTGTTATACCAAGCTCTCTGTACTTCTTACCATAATAGCTGTCAGTCTTTACAAGTCTTTTTATCTGAGCGTCCACCTGACTGAGCTGTGTGTCATTTAACTTCATAATTTTTACTCTCCTTTTTCCCTTCGGTCAGCCCATCGCCAACTACATCTTCATCGCATATTCAAATACTTTCTTGTTCACCTCTACAAACTTCGGATTCACTCCATTCTCAATAGCTGAAATTATATCCGCCTCGTAAAGTCCAAGTCTACCGCTGGCTGCTGCAACTCCAAGAAGTGCTATGTTGTAGAACTTTGCCGAACCAAATTCACGGCTTATCGCCGCGCCGTCCATGACTATACAATCGCATTTATCCTTCAGGTAGTCAAGCATCGGCTGCGCCTCGTAGCCTGAATTCATAAGCGAGTCAGTCGCCGGTTTCACCGGGACGTTATTGGTGATGACGATTCCTCCCTTTTTCAGATAAGCCAGATTGCGCACCGCCTCTGCAGGCTCAAACGCAAGTATAATGTCAGCACCGCCCTGGGCTATGAGTGGCGAATACGCCTCACCGATCCTCACATGGCTCGTGACACTTCCGCCTCTCTGCGCCATTCCTATGGTCTCCGCCGAATGTACCGTCTCGCCCTTTGCCATATAAGCCGATGCGATGAGCTTGGACGCAAGAACCGTTCCCTGTCCGCCTACTCCGCAGACCAGAATATCTTTATTCATTGCAAGCACCTCCTATCGCCCCCACCGGACAGATCTGTGAACAAAGACCGCATCCCGTACACAGGCTTTCATCTATCGCCACCTTACCATCCTTCAGGATTATCGCAGGGCAGCCTATCTCTCTGATACATTTCTTACACTGTATACACTTTTCGGATATCTCCATCTTGCCAGACGGCTTGGTGATGGCTATACATGGCGACTTGAAAATGATCGCTTTGACTCCTCTGATATCCGCACACTCCTTAACTGCTGCCACGCTCGCCTCAAGATCAAGCGGATCAACAGTGACTATCTTCTTCACTCCGATTCCTTCAAGAACCTTCTGTATACTCACCTTGTCCACGAACTGGCCCATCATGTTGCGTCCTGTTCCCGGATGTGGCTGGTGTCCCGTCATGGCTGTGGTCGAATTGTCCAGCACGCACAGGATCATATTTGCATCATTGTACACTGCATTTACCACGCCGGTCATACCAGACGCGAAGAATGTGGAATCTCCCACAAATGCAAAGCACACGCCATCTTCATCCACCCAGTGGAAGCCCTGCGCCATGGTGATTCCGGCACCCATGCACAGACAGGTATCCACCATGTCAAGCGGCATGGCATTTCCAAGTGTATAGCATCCGATATCTCCGCAGAAGTAGCTTTTTCTTCCGGCCATCGCCTTCTTTACCGCGTAGAATGACGCTCTGTGAGGGCATCCCGCACACAGCACCGGAGGCCTCACAGGAAGCTCTGGTGCATCTGACACATCCACCTGGGAAGTCTTCTCAAGGTCAAGAAAATCGCACAGGATATCCGCAGCCTTGTTGGTAGAAAGCTCTCCGCTCGCCGGCACATCCCCGGTCTGCTTTCCTCTGACATCTATATCCATATGATATTTGCCTGCAAGGCGTAATATCTGATTCTCTATGTATGGGCTGAGCTCCTCAAGACACATGACCTCCGTCACTCCGTCCAGCGCATTCTTCACGAACTGCTCAGGGAACGGATGCGGGGTTGCTATACGGACCAGCTTCACATCAGGCACGTTCTTAAGTGTCTCCTTTGCATAGCAGTAGCTGATTCCCGATGCAAATACCGCCTTGCTGCCGCTGCCCTCCACCGTATTCATGGAGTAGCTGCCGAAGTCATCCCCAATCTCCACATTTCTTTTTTCTATCATGGCATGATTGGCAAATGACAATCTCGGGAAGATGACCCATTTCTTTGAATCCTTTACAAATCCCTCATATTCCTTTGCCTTCCACTCGTCTTTTACCTCTATGGATGCGTATGCATGACACACTCTGGTTGTCGGTCTGAACAAAACCGGCGTCTTGTATTTCTCCGAGTAGTCAAATGCATCCTGTATCATCTGATACGCCTCCTCAGGAGTCGACGGGTCAAATACCGGAATCCTGCAGAAGTCTGCAAACATCCTCGTATCCTGCTCCGTCTGTGACGATATCGGTCCCGGATCGTCCGCAGACACGATGACCATTCCGCCCTTTATCCCGACATACGCCAGCGACATAAGCGGATCCGATGCCACGTTGAGTCCCACCTGTTTCATGGTCACAAGTGTCCTCGCTCCACTGTATGATGCACTGGCAGCAACCTCCATGGCCGCTTTCTCATTTACCGACCACTCCACATGGACTCCGTCATGCGGGTATTTTGCTACTGTCTCAAGTATCTCTGAGGATGGAGTGCCCGGGTATCCGGCAACCAAATTGATTCCGGCTGCAAGAGCGCCAAGGGCGATCGCTCCATTTCCCATTACATATTCTTTCTTCATCTTAATTCCCTTCCAATCCTGTTTTAGAGCTTATATTCTGATATTATACCCTCTGCGGGTTTTAATGACAATAATTATTCGGAGCGGCAATTAAAACGGGGCTTTTTGCCAAAATAAAATAGTAAAAAACGGGGCAAAATAATCTCATAGCAATTGAAAAAACGGGGCAAATATACCAAGTTTGAAGTCAACTTCATTGATCAACCGGATATGGTATCTTATCTAAATGCAGAAATGAGTGCAGAAGAATTTCTGGTTAAACTGAAAATGATCATGCCCGAAGATTGTAAGGAGCACGAAACGGTTGTTTTTTTTGATGAAATTCAAAAATGCCCAGAAATAGTAACAAAAATAAAATTTCTGGTAGACGAGGGCAGTTATAAATATGTCATGAGCGGCTCACTATTGGGTGTGGAACTTAAAGGAATTGCATCTGCCCCAGTCGGGTATCTGACAGTTTTAAGAATGTATCCCATGGATTTTGAAGAATTTATGGTGGCAAATAATGTCTCAGCAACAACCTTGAATATGTTAGAGGATAAATTTAAAACAGCCAGCCCGGTTGATGAATTTATACACAAAAAGCTTCTGTCAATGTTCTTTGTGTATCTTATTGTCGGTGGAATGCCGGATGCTGTCAAAGCTTATATAAATACCAAAGATATTCGGGAAGTCGATAAAGTTCAACGGGATATTACAACTCTTTACAAGGAAGATTTTTCACAATATGAGCTTGAAGACAAAAAGTTAAAGGTGAAATCTATATATGAGATTATTCCGGCTGAGCTGAACAAGCAAAATAAGAAGTTTGTATTTACCATGTTGGATAAAGAATTGAAATTTAATCGATATGAAAACAGCTTCTTATGGTTAAAAGATGCAGGCGTGGCGTTGCCTGTTTACAATGTAGATGCGCCGGTAATCCCACTTCTGGCGAGCAAGAGCAGTAATGTGTTCAGACTTTTCTCGAGTGACATCGGTCTGCTGACCAGCGCTTATCCGGCAGAAACTAAAGTTGAGCTGATAAATAAAAACGGAGAGGTCAACAATGGTGCTCATTTTGAAAATGCAGTCGCACAGCAATTGGTTGCCAATGGTTTCGAACCTTATTTCTGTAAAAAGCAGAAAATCGGAGAGATGGATTTCGCAATAGAAATGAATGGTCAGGTTGTTCCAATTGAAGTTAAATCGGGAAAGGCTTATAAATCGCACAAAGCGTTGGATAATTTTATGAAAGTTCCGGATTATCATCTTGAAAAAGCATATGTTTTATCAATTGGAAACGTGGAGACAGATGGTGCTATAACATATCTTCCAATCTATATGTGCTATTTATTAAGAGAGCAAAAACTGGAACAGATGATCATAGAGTTAGATACAACGGGGTTGTAAAATATATATTCTGCGTGGCTTTTGACAACATCATAACACACATGTTGACTCATTCAACAAATAAAAATATAATTACATGGTTACTATAATTTGACAGTTGTAAAACAGGAGAATGACTATGAATAACAGACCATTTGCAGGAAGAACTGCAGCAGTTATAGATCTGGCAAAGCTCAGGAGCAATATTGCCAACATAAAATCAAGACTGAAACCGGGTGTTGAATTTATCGCTGTCATGAAGGGCGATGGATACCGCCACGGTATTGCAGGACTTTACCCGACACTCAAGGAATGTGGCATAGACAGCTACGCCGTTGCCATCTGGGAAGAGGGAAAGATGCTCAGGGACGCGGGGGCCACAGAGTCTATCCTTATCCTCGGCGATACAGCAGATGACATGCTGGATGAGGCCGCAAAGTACGACCTTGATCTCACTGTCTTTTCAATGGAGGGTGCTGAGAACATGGCTGCCGCTGCAAGAAGAGCCGGCAAGAAACAGAATGTCCAGATAAAGCTGAACACCGGTATGAACCGAATAGGATTCCCGGTATGTCAGGAATCATTTGACACTATAAAGAAGATCTGCGAGATGGATGACCTGAACGTAACAGGTATATTTACACATTTTGCAAGGGCAGACGAGGGCGACCACACAAGCGCCAGAAAGCAGCTTGACCTATACCTCCACGCCGTAAATGAACTTGAGAAAATGGGGGTTGTCATACCAAAGCACCACGTAGCCAACAGCCCTGCCATACTGATGTTGCCTGAGGCACAGCTCGACGCAGTCAGATGCGGTGATATCCTCTATGGTCTCACTCCTTCTGATGATTTTGACTGGAAGAATTCAGGACTTCAGGAGATCCTCAGCTGGTACACATACGTTGCCATGGTGAAGGAGGTTCCTGCCGGTTCAGAAATCGGCTACGGCGGAACATTTGTCACCAAAAGGCCTACAAAGATCGCCACTCTGCCTGTCGGATTTGCCGACGGCTACAGCCGCTATCTGTCCAACAAGGGCAAGGTCATCATAAACGGCCATGAAGCGCCGATCATCGGACGCGTATGTATGGATCAGTGCATGGCAGACATTACAGACATCCCGGATGTAAAGCGCGGCGACACCGTGACTCTTCTCGGCGAGGGCATGTCCATCGAAGACATGGCAAATATGCTTGACACGAATGTGGATGTGATCGTGTGCAACATATCGGTAAGGGTTCCGAGGGTGTATATAAATGGGGATATCTGATCGGCAGTATTGGGGAAAGGGAGATTTGTAAATGTTTCATTTGAACGACATATTAATATTTTTATTTTTCGGTATAGTCGCATTTGTTATACCCGGAACTTTAACAGTCTGGAATATTTACAATTGTTTTTCTGCCAAACCAAAAAAGGAAAAGCTTATCTCAACCGTAACCGTTCTGGTTGGCGGCCTGTTATATCTGATGCTGTTTGCGATAACGTATGATACAGCCGGCGACTGGTATGAACAGGTTAATACTATGCAATTTCACTATGTGATTTCTTCCGGGTATTGGGGAATTTCCTGGGTTGCTTTATTAGGATTTGCTGCATATTTTGTGTTGTTATACATAAATGCAGACCGACTGCCGCCATTAGTATCCGCGGCTGCAATTTCCTTTATTATCCTGCTTAATATATTGCAGATTACGTTTGCTGTTCAGTTATCTAAAAATATCAATAATCCCTTAGAATTGTCATTTTATGTTTATCATTTCAACATATTGCTGTTATCTGCAAGAGCAATTCAGAGGCATATGCTGCAACAGGTAGAAATCTTTAAAAACAGAGCAGCAGCACAGGATAACAATATACGTTTCAAGAAATTTTACGATATCATTAACAGCTTATCCAGGTACACCTTTGTAATTTTTGTTGCACTGTTTCTGGTTGTGGCAATTATCGAGATTATATTTGTCCTAATTGGTCAGGGACTGGATGCTCCGATTAAGGCATTTACAGATACTGCAGATTGGACATTTTCAAAGCAGACACCACCACCGCCATCAGATTACGAAGGACATTATCTTTGTACGGTAGCCGCCGGTGGGCACAAAAAAGTTGTGAAACCGCTTAGATTTGGAAGCAGGAGAGGTGCAACGATCATTGTAAACAGGCAATTATGTATTGCCAACGCATTTGAAGAAGTGATTCAGATAAAATTTCCAAGTTTTCACAGGATGGTTCGCCACATATATGATACATACGGCTATCCACTGTCGAAACTCATAACAAATCCTCTTAGAGCAGATGTTGTTTATATTATAATGAAACCATTGGAATGGATATTTTTATTATTCTTATATCTGGTTGATGTCAGACCGGAACAGAGAATAAGAAACCAGTATGTTTTACAATTCAAAAGATAAGGTGTGAATATGGGGAGTGTTATTTCCATCATGTCTATTATTATCTCCATCATTTATTGATAAAATGATGGAGATAAATCTGAAATGAAGGAGATTTTTAAGCAAGAAGTGTCAGGTACAGATAAACTTTTGTTTATCCGCACCTGACACCAATCTACCTCCGTTTTCTATTTCATCACCGCATTATACACATCCCTCTTAGGGACTCCGCGGTCTACAGCTGCCTGCTTGATCGCATCCTTCTTGGACATACCCTGATCAACGTACATCTGGACATGTTCCTCCACGGACATAGCCTCGAACGAGTTCTTCTTCTCCTCCTCAAGTTTCTTCACATCAAGCCCCTCTATCACGATAACGAATTCTCCTCTTGGATCTTCCTCCTCGTAGCGGGCTATCGCCTGTGAAAGCATCATTGGTTCTATCGTCTCATGTTTCTTGGTGATCTCTCTGGCAAGTGTTATATGCCTGTCACCGAGAGCCTCCATGAGTTCCGCCAAAGTCTTCTTCAGCTTGTGTGGAGCCTCATACATCACCATAGTCCTCGTCTCTCGCTTCATCTCCTCAAGCACTCTTGTTCTATCCTTCTTGTCATACGGCAGAAACGCCTCAAATGCAAATCTTCTGGTCGAAAGTCCTGAGCTGATGAGCGCCGATATACATGCACACGCCCCCGGCACCGGTGTAACCTCAAGCCCTGCGGCAAGAGCCTGTCTCACAAGCTCCTCCCCGGGATCAGATATACCCGGAGTTCCGGCATCAGTGATAACTGCAACGCTTTGTCCCTGCTGCATCTTCTCAACGAGAACCTTCGCCTTGTCGTATTTATTGTATTCATGATAACTCGTCATGGGAGTCTTGATCTCGAAATGATTGAGCAGCTTGATACTGTTCCTCGTATCCTCCGCCGCTATCACATCCACCTCGGAAAGAACCCTGACGGCTCTATATGTCATATCCTCAAGATTTCCTATGGGTGTTGCCACCAGATATAATTTGCCTGCCATATATAAACCTCACTATCTGTAATATGTACATTAGGGTGTTTACAACATTTTTCACTTTCATGCTGCAGCCGTTGCCTGTTACCGCTTTGCACTGCCTTCATACGTCGCCAGCAGCTGCTCCGTATACACTCCCGGAGCCTTGTAGACTATCATAGGCGGATCGATCTTGATCATGGAATTGCCACCCTTCACAGCCTCAACTATCACCATGTTCGGCTCCTTATCTATGTATGGGTGTACGAGCTGCATCCTCTTCGGCTCAAGCCTGTGCTCATGCAGACATTCAAATATCTCAGCAAGCCTGAACGGCTTGTGTATCATATAGAAGCTTCCGCCGGGTTTAAGGGCATACTCTGCCGCCGCCACCACCTGATTCAATGTCACATGTACCTCATGTCTCGCTATGTTCTTAGGTGCATCCGGATTCTCCAGACCGTGACTGCCCTTTATGTATGGCGGATTTGAGGTCACTATGTCAAAGGAGGCCTTCTTGTAGTTACAAGAGACCTCCTTTATATCTCCGTTATCTATTCGCACTAAACCGTCAAGCCCATTGAGGCTCACGCTCCTTGCCGCCATGTCCGCACATGCAGGCTGAAGCTCTATGCCTATAAACCGTGCTCCATCTGCCATTTTACCGCTAGGCTGCTGATTCACCCCTGCATCCGAATTAGTAACTCCATCTACGGCAATACAATCATGTGAGGATCTATAATCATCGGCATTCAAACTAGCAAGTCTCTCCTCTCTGGTAAGAGCTTCATCCCCATACTCCTTTGCAGCAAGAAGTATAGGTATGATACCTGTTCCCGTTCCGAGATCCAGATATCTGCCACCGCGCTTAAATCTCACATAGTTTGCCAGCAGCACAGCATCCATCCCAAAGCAGAACATTCCGCTGTTCTGTATGATCTGATAACCCTTGCACTGCAGGTCATCTATCCTCTCACAGGATTTAATAACCACTTCCGGTCTAATCGTCAAATTTGGACTTTCCACCCTTGTCCTCCAATGCCTCAAGTGCCTTGTACTCCTCAGCGCTGAGTCTCTCTGAATTCTTTCTTCTCTTAGGCTTGAACTTGAGTTCAGCCACAGGATACTCCATAACTTCCTTGTTGTCATCCTTGTCTGTCACCACGATCTTAACCTTCTGCCGGAGAACGTTCACTGACATGACCTCGCCCTTGTTGCCATCTATGGTCCTAACGAAATCTCCTACATTCGGAAGCTTCTCATTCAGATACTCGTAAGTGTCCTGCTCATGCTTCAGACAGCACATAAGTCTTCCGCACACACCGGATATCTTAGTAGGATTCAGTGACAGGTTCTGCTCCTTTGCCATCTTGATTGATACTGGAACAAACTCCGACAAATGCTTGTTACAGCAGAGCTCCCTTCCACATATGCCGATTCCGCCAACCATCTTGGTCTCATCGCGGACACCAATCTGTCTGAGCTCTATTCTTGTCTTGAACACAGATGCCAGATCCTTTACCAGCTCTCGGAAATCGATTCTCCTGTCTGCTGTGAAGTAGAACAGCACCTTATTGTTGTCAAATGTATACTCAGCCTCGATGAGCTTCATGTCCAGCTTATGCTTTGCGATCTTCTCAAGACATATGCCAAATGCTCTCTTGCTCTTCTTCTTGTTATCCTCGTATCTTCTGGTGTCATCCTCTGTGGCAATTCTTATGATCGGCTTGAGTGACGCCGTTATCTTGCCCTCTTCTACCTCTCGTCTTCCCAGAACCACTTTACCGTACTCCACACCCCTTGCGGTCTCGACAATGACAAAACTGCCGGCCTCGACCTCAAAGTTCTGTGGATCAAAATAATATATCTTACCGTTTGGTCTGAAACGAACTCCTATAATCTCTTTCATTAACAATTCTCCTTCATGGTTAGGAGCATAAGCTCCATGACAATGTCAAAGCTGACATTCGCCTCAAGTCTGACCTTGGCCTTGTCCATAGACTTGAGTACCTTTTCTATACCCTCATAGCTGATGTGTGAGGACTGCTTTCTTATATCAGAATAATACTCCTTGAACATCAACCGGCCCGGGTTATTGGACACCTTGAGCATAAGAATGTCCCTGTACCACATCATCATCAGATCGATGTAGTCACTTACCTTGAGCTTGTACAGCTCCATATTCTTAATGGCAAATATCATGTCATCAACCGACATATCACTTATATGTCTCATGAACTTCACCACATTTTCCTTGATCTCCTTGTACTCATCACTAGTTGCAAGCCTGATGGCCTTTCCCAGATTGCCCTGGGCAAAATCCATACAGAAGTCAGCCTTCTGCTTGTCCAGCTTGAGCTCGTTCATGAGATAATCAAGTATATCATGTTCTCTGACAGGCTTCACATTCAGCACTATACATCTGGACTGTATAGTCTGAAGCATCTTATCAAGATTGTTGGTGAGCAGTATGATTATTGCATAGGACGGAGCTTCCTCGATCGTCTTTAACAAAGCGTTCTGTGCATTCACATTCAGAAGCTGTGCATCCTCTATAACATATATCTTATATCTGCTGCTATAAGGCTTTATATCAATATCAGAATTCACCTGATCACGTATCTCTTCAACCGAGATCACATTTGGCTTGTCGTGGGTCACCCACACGATATCAGGCTGATTTCCCGTCTCACACTGAAGACATGACTTACAATGATTACATGGCTCTGTACCGCCCTCCTCACACTGGAGAGTCTTGACCAACGCCCTGGTAAGGGTCTTTTTTCCACTTCCTGTCTCGCCATTGATGATGTAGCCCTGGGATATCTTACCCAGCTCAATGCTGCTCTTGAAGTGGCGTATTATGTCCTCATGTCCGATTATGTCTGTGAAATCTATCATATATACCAACCCCCTTACAATTAATTGTTTCTGTATTTCTATTCTGACCTTCTCCAAAATCAAAATATATTAAAGATTAAGTTTCTTCTCTACATACCCTACTATTATACCATGAATCTCATCAATAGGTAAAGTAGCGTCTATCTTCACTATTCTCTCAGTGTGCATATCCGCAAGCATGCGGTACCCATCCACGACCTTCTGATGGAACTCCATTTTTTCATTCTCCATTCTGTCAAGTTCAGCCTGGTTCTTCTTTCTGGATATTCCCTCCTGGGCGTCAAGATCCATGAGGAATGTCATATCCGGCATGATTCCCTGAAGTGCAAATTCATTTACCTTATACACCGTGTCAACTCCGAGTCCTCTTCCGATTCCCTGATACACAGCGGATGAGTCCACAAATCTGTCTGCAATCACCGCCTGACCGGCATCCAGTGCAGGCTTGATATTCTCTTTCACAAGCTGGGCTCTCGCCGAAGCATACAGAAGCAGCTCAGTCATATATCCCATCTCTGTAAAATCCTTGTTCAATATAACCTCGCGGATCGCCTCACTTATGGGATTTCCCCCCGGATCTCTGGTTATCAGCACGTCATAGCCTTTCTTCTCCAGATATTCCTTAAGCAGCTCCCTCTGTGTGGTCTTGCCCGCTCCGTCCGGGCCCTCTATAGTTATAAATATTCCTTTCATATCCTAACCCTGCCATATGCTGTTCCTGCACATGTACACCTTTCATATTTATATTGTGATTCTTATCAAACCTTCCAGATCATAATGCTACATATCATTCTCCGCACAGCACTTTGATATAACCGTCATTGACTCCTGCCACATTAAGTCCGCTGTCTATCATGGACTTTATTCCGTTCACCGCCTGCCGGTCAACGACCTCTCCCGGCGCCAGCACAGGTATTCCCGGCGGATATGCATATACAAATGCCCCCGACACCTTTCCAGCCGCACCCTCAATCGGCACGCTCTCCACTGGTCTGTCCCACGCGGTTCCCGGCGGCATAGCTGACCTTCTGCCGGATATGATATCCAGCTCCTGCCGGTCTGTTTTATCCGGCTCATAGCCAAGGTTCCCGTCTATCTCAGCCACAGCATTAAATAGTATATCATAACTGTCTGCACTGTCCACAACAGATGATATACAAATGACATAACTCACCGATGCCATCTCAACAATCAACCCATACCTGTCCGCCAGAATTTCAGCAAGCATAACCCCTGTAAATTTCTGTCCCGACTCGTCTACAGTTCCCGGTCTCACGACAAATACCAGCCTGCCCTCATCACGGTCGAACACTTTACACGCATTACAGATCTCATCATTTTTCACTGAGGAAGCATCAGGTCTGAACAGCCGTATATTTCTGAGCCCATCACATTTCCCGGCAAATGCCTCAAGCCTCCGCCCATACCTGGCAAATTCATCTCTGTTATTTGCGCCAAATGCAACTGCCTTCTCCATGCTCTGCATAAATATATATGAAGGCGAAGATGTCTGGAATATCTGCAGATATCTTCTAACCCTCTCATCAAGCTCAGGATTCATCACATGAAGAAGTGATGTCTGTGTGAGTGCCGGCATGGTCTTGTGCAGGCTCTCGATGACAATATCCGCGCCCTGCTGCATGGCGGTCTCATGTCCTTCCATGAAGTTCAGATGTGCTCCCTGTGCCTCGTCCACAATGAGATATATTCCATACCTGTGTACTATCCCGGCTATGGTCCTTATATCAGATATGACACCCTCATATGTCGGCGATGTGATTATCACCGCTCTTGGCTTTCTGCCATCTGCTACCAATTCCTTAAGAGCAAGCTCCAGCTTATCCGGCGATATGTCACCCAGTATGTCTGTCCTCTCTGACATTTCACGATCATCTTCATCGCCTGGAGCCATCATTTGCGATATTTCGCAGTCATCTTCTCCATCATCTGACATTCCATTCGATATTGCTCCGACTTCATTCTGACCCACACCGTCAGGCCAGCTCATACTCACATAATCCGGCACTATATACTCGGGCTCAAGCTCCAACATACAGATAGCGTTGTACACCGCCTTGTGGCAGTTTCTTGCCGCAAGTATCACGTCTCCTCTGTGACAGGTGGCGTGTATAGCTGTCATAAGTCCGGATGTGGAACCGTTCACCAGCATATATGTTGCAAATGTTCCATACACCTTCTTCATCTCGGCAATACTATCCGCTATGAACATCTCCGGCTCATGCATGTCGTCAAGATCTTTAGCCTCAGTGAAATCATGTGCATACACCCCGTTCCAGAAGTTTTCCCGGGATTTTGAAATGTTATCAACATTTTGGACGGCTTCTATCGGCTGTCTCTTGTGCCCAGGCATGTGCCACGGGTATGTACCCTTCTCTATATATTTTTCAAGTGCTTCATTTATATATTCCTTCACCAGTTTTTCTCCGTAACATAGATTCTGTGTGATATAATACCATACTTTTATGTATTTGTAACAGCACAGACTTCTCCCAACGTCTGCACAGATATAAAAAACAGGAGAAGCTCTATCCGGCTTCTCCTGCGAGGGGGTATAAAAAAAGTTTTGCCTATTTTATGATCTTTCAAATGCTGCAACGGCATCCTCGATCTTCTGTAATTCGTCATCGGTCATGACTGTATGTGCCTGCTTTTCAACAGCCTTGAGATTGCTGATGATCTGCTCAGGCTTTGAAGCACCGATCAGCACTGTTGTGACCTCCGGCTTGTTCAGCAGCCATGCGATGGCAAGCTCTGATAGCTTCATATCATATCCGGCTGCGATCTCATTTAACTGGTTGAGGAGAGGTCTAGTTTCAAGCACCTGATCCTCATGAAGGAATCTTCCGTCCTTCACTGCCCTGCTGTCCGCCGGCATATCCTTCAGATATCTGTCTGTCAGCATTCCCTGTGCCAGAGGCGAGAAGCATATGAGTCCCTTGCCTGATGCGTATGTCTGCTTCAGAAGCCCATTGTTCTCGACAGATCTGTCCAGTATGCTGTATCTGTTCTGATTTATCACAAATGGCACATGAAGCTCATCAAGTATGCGCTCCGCCTTTGCCATGGTAGGTCCGTCATAGTTGGAGAGTCCGACATAAAGTGCCTTTCCACTCTTCACTATCTGCGCCAATGCTCCCATGGTCTCCTCGAGTGGAGTGTTCGGATCCATTCTGTGATGATAGAATATATCCACATATGGGATGCCAAGTCTTTTAAGGCTCTGGTCAAGACTTGCTATGAGATATTTTCTGCTGCCCCAGTTGCCGTAAGGGCCTTCCCACATATCGAATCCGGCCTTAGTGCTGATTATCAGCTCATCCCTGTACGCACCCAGTTCCTCTCTGAGTATCTTTCCAAAGTTCTCCTCTGCACTTCCATACACCGGGCCATAGTTGTTTGCTATATCAAAATGTGTTATTCCGTTGTCAAATGCGGTAAAGCACATCTTCTTCATATTCTCGTAATCGTCATTTGTTCCAAAGTTGTGCCAGAGTCCAAGTGCCAGAGGCGGCATCATAAGACCGCTCTTGCCGCAATGTCTGTAAAATCCTGTTCCCTCAACATTCTTATATCTATTCTCTGCTGCCTTATAATCTCCCATATTGATACCTCTCTTAAAATTATCCTTACGATGTTTTCTTTTTATATATGCAAGTTATCACTACATTTTGAAGTATATCATACCGATTACATCAAAAAAATATGAATATTTTTGTATTATATATGAAAATTTTATTATGATTTCTATAAATGTTCTGCCTAAATTATCCTGGACATTTTTACTATCCTCTATATGCCTGTTACGCATTTACTGGGAGCTTATCTCCACCGAAAAAAGATCATACCGATTCTCATAGAGCATTTCCTCTGCCTGTATGCCATCACAGGCGCAGCTCACATTCATCTCACTTGCCTCAACTCCTATGAAATAGTCAGCCACAATACATCTGAAACATATGTCCAAAAGGCGACATCCCCTGTCATCATATTAACATGATATACAGACGATGTCGCCTTTCTGTGTCCTTTATTCTGCTTTTACAGCCCATCTCATCTTCGTCGATCTTGCCCTCGGATTGCGGGCGCACTCCTCCGCTGACGGTCTGATGACATCCTTGCTGACTTCGCTGTAAACACCAGCCTTCGCTCCCGCCTTGAACGCTCTCTTTACCAGTCTGTCCTCACCTGAATGGAATGTCAGTATCGCCACTTTTCCACCAGGTCTGAGCGCATCCGGCAGCTTGTCAAGGAAATCATACAAAACCTCAAACTCACTGTTCACATCTATTCGCAGAGCCTGAAAACACCTCTGACAGGATTTCTTTACAGCCTCTTTTCTGTCCTTCTCCGGCACAAATGCCAATGCCTCCTCGATGGCATCCTTCATCTGCGTGGTGGTCTCCACATAATTCTTAGTTCGGTTTCTCTTCATGATGACCGTGGCGATCTCCTCCGCATAAGGC
>NZ_JBCPDQ010000010.1:0-47876 GCF_040915325.1 Coprococcus sp. RTP21281st1_F1_RTP21281_210402 | reverse complement strand
GCATGGAAGACACTCCGAGATCCGCAAGGATAAAATCAAATCCCCCGGCCTCCTCTGCCACCTGGTCGATATTCCTGAAATTTGTCTGCTTTATCGTGAGTATATCCTCACCGTAGCCGGCCTCCGCCAGTCTCTGCTTCGTCTTCACTATCTCTATAGGATCAACATCCAGAGCATACATATGCCCCTCTCCATGGAGCTGCTCAAGCATACGCCTTGTGTGTCCACCATAGCCCAGTGTCGCATCAAGCCCCTGCTGTCCCGGCTGTATCTGAAGGAAATCCAGTATCTCATTTACACATATTGAAATGTGCATCCCTGCCGGGGTACTTCCCTTACTTATGACTTTCTCTATCGTATCCGCATATTTTTCAGGATCGTGCTCCTTGTATTTCTCCTCAAACCTCTTCGGATGGGTGCCACTGTAGTGCACTCTCCTCTTGTGTATCTTTTCTTCCATATATTCTTATCTCCTTAGCCGCCGTCTGCCATACAAGGCCCCGGAACATTTATGTCATAATACCATATATCTGCGAAACAAGCCACACAACACTAAAAAAATGGAAGCCACGGCATTCATCCGTGACTTCCAGAATAATAGCATCATATAATTATTATTATTTACCAGCTATAATGTGATGTATCATGGTGAGCTGGCTCCTGAGTGCATCCACAGATATCTGTCCAGGGGCGGAAGGTATGCCCGCTGTGGCAAATGATATCGTATTGCCATACATCTCTCCTGTGGTTCTTGTCTCCACACCAAGTTCACCCATGGATATAACTATGAGAGGGGTCTGATTTCCACTATCCTGCAGTTCCTTTGCAGCCTGCATCATATCTACGACCTGCGATCCCTCCTCAGGCATCATGGCTATCTTGGCTATATCTGCACCTGTGAATATGATGGACTTAAATCTGTCAACTATCTGTTCCATAGGTATAGTAGTCTTGAAATCGTGATTGGACACTATGACATACACGCCCTTGGAATGAGCCTCCGCTATGACTTCATCCACAATCTCCATGTCGGAGAAATATTCTATATCCACGATGTCTATATATCCACTGTCTATAGCGTCAATAAGAAGGTCGTGATACTGGCTGAGTGTTGCCTCCATGCAGCCACCCTCGCCCTTTGTTCGGAATGTAAATATAATAGGAAACTGCCCCAGCTTATCATGGATCTTCGCCAGAGTCTTCATAAGTGCCTCTCTGTCAAAGCACTTCTCGTACATATCCGCTCTGAATTCCACCATGTCTGGTTCCGACTTCGCTATGATCCTCAACTGATAGTCCACATCATAATCCGTCGGAGCTACCAGAGGTACACAGATCTTAGTCATTCCCTCTCCTATCGCCACATTCTTCACATTAACGACCTTCATCACTGCCTCCTGCCCTTTTCACATTTTCCCTGCACGCTGTACAGCTATTACTTTATCTCAATTGCATCCATGAATGTCTCACACAGCTTCTGCGCGTCAACCTTGTCGACCTTATCCCAGTAGCTGATAGAACATGTAACTACATCCTCGCCTGTAGGATATACCAACAGCACCTCTGTTCTGTCCATATCATATGATGTGAGCTGTATCACAAGATATGTTACCTCTGTGCCATCCTTTGCCTTCACTGTGCCATCTGTCATCTCGTTGACCTTGGAGTTCTCATCGTTGTAATACTCTGTGTAAGTATCCTTCATGTTCTTCACAAGATCACTTGCTGAATAGTGTGTATATGTAGAATAGCTTGCATATACATCGCCCTTCTCATCATTATAAGATATGGTATACTCTGAAGCATAGCTTCTCTCGTATCCCTTTGGATCATTGATCTTTACTGACTTATCGCCAAGGCTTAATGTAACCTTTGAAAGGTCTTCCTCCTCTGTGCTGTCATTTGACTTCTCTGTGGTTGCTTCCTCTGTTGTAGCTGCCTCTGTTGTCTCAGGCTCTTCCTCCTCAGTATCCTTTGAGTCGGTGCCGAACTTTCCGTCAAGTCTGCTGTCAACACTTACTGAGTCAAATATCTCGCTCCATGCTGATACGATCTTTTCCATCTTATCCATGTTGATGTACTGATCTACATCATCACTGTTGAGAACTGAGTAATCAACCACATCTCCTGCTGCAGGAGCCTCTATCTTGTTGTCCTTCTCTGCTACCTTGAGATTTCCTGAGCACTGAAGAACATCCTCGCCTGATACTGTAACTGTGAGCTTTGCATCATTTATGCTGAATGACTCGCCCTTCTTGACATCTGCAAGGACACCCTCAAATGCAGCCTGAGCAGTCTCACCCTGTACATCAACAGATATGCTTCCACTCATCTTACCGCTGTTCTTGTCATAGTCTGATGTCACATTTCCTGTGAACTCCTGGCTCTCTCCGCCGCTCATTGCTGATAATGTGTACTTCTTGTCAGTTGATATCTTATCTCCTGATGTGTCAGTCTTTGACTCACTCTTGAGCTCTATATTTACATCTGAACCGTATGTAAGTGCTATCTTTGTTACAGCATCTGATGTGACATTTCCGTCACCCATGTAATCTGCTGTGAATGAAATCTTAACGCCTGCTGCTGCAAGATCATAATCCCAGTCAACACGGATCACCTTGTCGTTTTCTACGTATACATTTGCAACGGCATCCTTTGTCATTACTGCGCTGACCAGAGATGGAATAGTGCCGATGGACTGCTTGAGCTGATCCTTTGTAACACCCATCTGATCCATCATATCATCTGACAGATTGCTGTCCATGTACTTGTTCAGACAGTCAACCAGTGCCTGTGAGAACTCATCTATAGCGTCTGTTGTGATTGTCACTGTGTAGTGGTCTGCCTTGATAGTCTTGCCATTTGCATTTGTAAACTCATCCTTGCCGACCTTCTCATATGTTATGGACTCTGCAAGCTTATCTGCAGCCGGCTTGAGATCCTCATCTATGATCTTCTGAAGAGCCTCGCTGTCAACTGAACCGCCGGCTCCCGCATCCTTGCTGTCGAGCTCTGCCATAACACTGTTCATGTCAAATGAAAATGTCTTGGTAAAGAGATCAGGACATGACATATAGAGCGTCTGACCGATCATTACAACATCCGCACTGACTGTCTCGCCTGCCAGTGTCATGGAAGAATCAAGCTTGAAGCTGTTCTGTCCGTTGCTCTTGGCTGTGCTTGCGTCAAATGTAAATGTTGAACCGTCGAGCTTACCATCTCCGGCAACCTTGTCGATGGTAAAATCTGACTGAACGTCCAGCTTGTCGACATCTATGTCATCTGCTCCGACGATACCCACAATATTATTGTTCTCAAGTTCCTTTGCTGTGTTCTCCATCGCGTCCTTAACCGCATCCTTAGGACTCTTCTTGATGAACACGAAGAATACAACAACAAATGCTGCTATGATAACAAGCGCTGCCACAACTGCTATTATGGCTATCTTGATACCCTTTCTCTTCTTTGGAGACTCAGGCTTGTGCGCCTGATCACCATACATGTTCACGGTCTGATCATATACACTCTGCTGTGCATTCATCTGCTGACCGTATTGATCTGCAAACTGCTGATTTGCATCGTACTGCTGCTGGCCATACTGTCCTGCATACTGCTGCTGGCCGTACTGTCCTGCGTACTGCTGGTTTGCTCCATACTGCTGATTCGCTGCGTACTGCTGGTTTGCTCCATACTGCTGCTGGCCGTACTGTCCTGCATACTGCTGATTCGCTGCGTACTGCTGGTTTGCTCCGTACTGCTGCTGGCCGTACTGTCCTGCATACTGCTGATTCGCTGCGTACTGCTGGTTTGCTCCGTACTGCTGCTGACCATACTGTCCTGCATACTGCTGGTCTGCGCTATACTGCTGACCCGCATCACCCTGCTGATTCTGTGATGGCTGTGGACCATCGGCGCCGTTAGGATTCATTCCGTCCGGCATCTGATTCATGTTATTATCACTCATAATATCTCCCTTTCTGTGTGAATAACCATTATCCTTCCTCTGTAAATTTACACAAATACTTATAAAATGTAAACATTTTTTATTATCTCTTCATATTATGTAAGCAATGTGAAATGGCACGTTAACGCCTGATACGCCACATTGCTGGCACTAAAAATCAGCTTCATCGTCGAAACTGAGTCCAAGTTTTCCAAGTATTGACTTTGGAACATAAGCTTCTATAAATATGCCATCGTCCAGATATTCCTCTGTCTGGATCTCACCGTATTTGTGTATAAGTCCTGTGAGCCCTGCTTCAGAATATGCAAATGTATGCCTTATATATGACTTCTGATTTCTAAGTATTTCCTCTATCGCACTGGCAAGCTCCGAGAGTCCCTGTCCCGTGGCAGCCGAGATATACAGAGTCTTGTCCGCTCTCAGATCGCGCACACCCACCAGGTCATCCTTCGATATTCTGTCTATCTTGTTGAATACAGTTATCACAGGTTTTCCCGAATTCTCATCTATCTTGAGCTGCTTTAATGTGCCGTACACCGTCTCTATGTTCTTATCCCAGTTTTCATCCGATGCGTCCACAACATGAAGGATGACATCACAGTATTTTGCCTCCTCCAAAGTGGAGCCAAAGGCCTCGACCAGATGATGCGGCAGCTTCCTTATAAAACCGACCGTATCGGTGAGCAGTATGTTCTGTCCGCCCGGCAGCTTGTATCCTCTTGTCTTAGGATCAAGGGTCGCAAATAATTTGTCTTCCTGTAATACTCCTGCCCCCGTGAGTGCATTCAGCAGGGTCGACTTGCCCGCATTTGTGTATCCGACTATGCCCACAACCGGCACAGCGCTCCTCTGTCTCTGCTTTCTCTGCTGGCTTCTCTGGGATTCAACGTTCCTGAGCTCCGCCTTCAGTCTGGAGATCCTGTCCCTTATGACTCGTCTGTCTATCTCCAGCTTCTTCTCTCCCGGTCCTCTCGTTCCGATTCCACCGCCAAGTCTCGACAATGAATCTCTCATACCAACGAGTCTGGTGGCTCTGAACTTAAGCTGTGCAAGTTCCACCTGCAGCTTGCCCTCGTAGCTTCCAGCATGTGCTGCAAATATATCGAGAATGACCATTGTCCTGTCCATAACCTTTATGTCCAGTGCGTCCTGAAGGTTCATCAACTGTGCCGGTGACAGCTCGTCATCACAGCACACTCCTGTGGCGCCCAGCTCATATATCATCTCCCTGAGCTCCTCAACCTTTCCTCTTCCCAGATACAAGTCATTTGCAATGCGGTCCCTGTTCTGCACCAGCCGTCCCACGACCTCGGCTCCGGCTGTGTCTATGAGCTCCGTGAGCTCGTCCAGGGATGCCTGAATCTCCAAGGAGACCTCTTTCTGTGTATATCCACCTGTATCGGCGGCAAATATGATTATCTTTTCTTTTATCTTCTCTGCTTCGAGATCATAAATTGTACTTTTCCTGTCTGCCATGATCCACCTCTACTTTTCAACGGTGACTGTGACTGTGTGATAGGATGATCTGTTGCCGCTGCTGTCCTGCGCACAGCACACAACTGTATAGCTGCCCGCCTTGGACTCCATTTTGTTAACAGCCACACATATAACGTCCTGTCCAAGACTTGTGAGTGCCTGTCCATCCAGAGTCTTGCCATTGCCATCTGTGGCCACTCCTGTCCTTATCAGTGTATCACCATCCTGTGCGTTCACATAAGATGCAACAAGATCTGCAAGCTCATCAGCCTGTCCATTGTAACTCTCCAGCTTTATCTCCACAGGAACCCTTGTTATAACAGGAGCTTCATCATCCTCCACTGTTATCTCGATACTCTTACATATCTCACTGCCCTGATCTGTAAAGCTGTACTTTACTGTATATTTTCCCAGCTTCATATTGTCCACGGTTCCCTCAACCTTCAACTGATCCGTTACATCCTCACGCTGTGAATTGAAGGCCCATATTCCCGCCATTGTGTCATAGTTCTCGCCCTGGTTTATGCTGTGGCTCTCCGCACCGTATATCACGGCTGTTCCTGCGGTCGGATTCTCCTCAACCATGTCTGTCGGATCCCATCCGGTCTCATCAGTGTTATCCAGTCTGGTCACCGGCACAGGTCTTCCCAGCGGGCCATAATAGTCACTGTCAAATATATCAACATATGTTCCAGACTCGCAGTTCTCATATATCCATTTGGTATCTGCAACGCACAGTCTGACGCATCCCAGTGATGCCCCGGTTCCAAGCTTGTTGAATTCCCATGTCTCAAGCGAATCCTTTGTGGTGTCCAGATAAGGCACGGAATGGAACAGGGTGTCGCCATCTATCTGTGACACATACTGTCCATAACAGTTGTCAAACAGTGCAAGCCAGTCCCACTTGAGCTGTATGTTGAACAGTCCGACAGGAGTCTCTCCCACCGGTGATACCGAACAGCGCATTGCCTTTACCGGAACAGTGTAATATCCAGCAGCGTCCAGCTTGTATATAGTAACTATATTTTCCTGTCTGTTTATCTTGATGGCGTATGGACAGCCATTGTCCGCCAGATCCTCGCCATTATAATTCTCTTCCTGCTCAGTCGCCGGAACCGCTATGACCGTACATTCCACAGTTCCCTGAACCTTGAGTTCCGCAACCTTTTCTGTTGTTGCTGCTGAAGCATCGCCATTCGTATTATCACTGTCCGCCGATGTTCCTGTGGCAACCGAGTCCTTTTCATTATGATTATCCAGTTTGCTCTTAAGTCTATAGTTTTTCACAGCAAGGCCTATGACCAGTCCAAGCAGAATGACTCCCACTGCGTATAACGCAATTCTCTCGAGCTCCGCATGTCTCTTCCTGTTACGCTTATTTTTTTGTCTGTTATTCTTTTCCATATTTTCCATTTCTTTCTATAATATATGTCAAATGTTAGTATGCACAATCAAGCCATTTTTAATCGTTACACTTTAACATAACATTTTATATAACAAAATAAAACATTTTTCTTTAAAATTAAGCAAAAACCACATTGACTTTATCGCGAACTGTTGTACAATCGAATATCAGGCGAAAAAAATTAAGGAGGTTTATTATATATGAAAGATCTGACAGTCGGAAAGCCAATGAAAGTCATATGGTTATTTGCTGTTCCTATGATACTGGGACAGATCGCACAGCAGTTATACAGTTTTACAGACTCAGCCATCGTGGGCAACTACGTAAGCTCACAGGCACTCGCCGCGGTTGGCGCAACCTCAGTCATTTCGAATATGATAATAGGCTTCCTCAACAGCGGAACCATGGGACTTGCCATTCCTATAGCCAAATACTATGGTGCAAAGGACTATCACAATATGAGAAGATGTATCGGTGCATCGGCCATCATGACACTGCTGGCATCCATTGTCCTGACCGTTCTGAGTCTAATATTTATAAGGCCTATCCTGGTACTTCTCAAAACACCAGACGACATATTGGATATGGCAGCAAGCTACGTTATAATCATAATCGTTGGAATCATATTCTGTTCATTATATAATCTGTGCGCCAACATACTGCGTGCAGTCGGAGACAGCAAGACGCCTCTTATATTCCTCGGTATATCAGTTGTACTCAATATCGTTCTGGATCTTATGTTTATAAGGGCATTTGACATGGGAGTACGGGGTGCAGCCATCGCCACCGATATATCACAGGCGCTGGCGGGCATACTTGCCTTGATCTATATACTTGTGAAGGCAAAGCATCTGATTCCGGAGAAGGATGAATACTCCGTAGAGAAGAGTGACCGGTCAGACCTCATACAGTCCGCACTTGCCATGGGATTTATGAGCTGTATAGTGAACATCGGAACGGTCATACTCCAGAGAGCCATCAATGGACTCGGAACTGATATAGTAACCGCCCACACAGCGGCAAGAAAGATATTTGATATCCTCATGTTCATGTTATATATAGTAGGAAATGCCGTGACGACATATGTAAGCCAGAATATGGGCGCAGGCAGGTACGACCGGGTACATCAGGGTGTGAGGGCTGCGATCATCATAAACACGATCATAACCACTGTCATGATAATATTCGGCTGGCTGCTCAGCCCGGCACTTATAAAGCTGGTTGCAGGTACATCTGCCAGTGCCATCATAGATCCGGCCGTGAGATATGTAAGGATCGGCGTGACGTGCTTCTATGTACTTGGTCCTCTGTTCGTCCTGAGATGTGCAATGCAGGGAATGGGCAGGAAGATCGTTCCGGTCATGTCATCCACTATAGAGCTAATCGGCAAGGTACTTGCGGTTATGATCCTCACTCCAAGACTTGGATATCTCGGAGTTACCATCACAGAGCCTATCATCTGGTTCTGCTGTACACTGATGCTCTCCATAATGTATCTCACAACCCCTGTGGAGAAGCTTGTTGAGAAGAGACGTGCTGCAAACTGATATTGCATACAAATATAAACCAACAAATAAAGCCCCACTGCCGATGGTCTTCATCACCGCCGACAGTGGGGCTCTTTGTATGGCTAAAATGAGTATTACTTCTTATCCTTTTTGATAACGATATAGCCTGCACCAGCCATGATAAGTGATGCTATCATTATCGCAAACATTACGTCTACAGGTGACTTATCTCCTGTATTTACCACGTTCTGTCCATTTCCACCTGTGCTTCCATCCGTTGTTGCTGCTGTGGTAGCCTCAGTTGTCTTGTCGTCATTGCCAGGCTTCTCAGTTGTTGGAGCCTCGGTAGTCTGATCCTCTGTGGTTGGATCCTCTGTGGTTGGATCTTCTGTTGTTGGATCGTCCTTACCCGGATCTGCCTCATCCTTATTTACCAGTGACTTGTCTGTTATGATAAGTCCATTCTTGTCCACTGGATTCTTCTTGAGCATATCATCTGTGAGCTTCACTGCCTGGATTCCATCAAAATAGATAGTTGAGTCAACTGTCCACTTGCCAGTGTGATCCTCCGGCACGATCGAGTTGCACCATACAGCAAATTTGACTATATCCGATGCATCGAGTGTACCACCCTTCTTACCCTTGAATGAGCTGAATGGAATAGTAACATACTGTGCCTTTGTTCCCTTTACGAAATCTGTGAGGTATACCTCAAATTCCTCGCCGCTTCCATCTGTGATCTGGATCACAAGTTTCTGTCCCATACCGTCCGGCTGTACCCACATCTCAAGCGCATTATACTTTGAGAAATCATTGTTTGTAAGCTCTGACTTAATCCTTCCTGTCCACACCTCTGATCCATTTGTCTCAAGCTTATACTTGAACGCACCGCCGTATGTGCCACCGTTCTTATGTGTCTTGTTAAGAACAAAGCTTGAGCTGCATCCTGCGGCTGAGTTAGATGTGTATGTGGAATCCAGAAGTCCGTCGCTTCCTGAATAGTACTCGAAGTCCTCGATGACATTTGCAGGAGCCTTATCCTTGGCCTTTCCAAGGCTTATGTGTGACAGCTGTGCGAGCTGCTCGCCATCTGCCAAGAGTGTGATGGTTGCTGTATCTGTCTTTCCAAGCTTGCTGAGATTCTTCTCTGTAAGATCAGCCGTGTAAAGTGTTGGCTCTGATCCTGCAGCGGCAATCTCGGCTCCAGCCTCAGCGTTGAGTGTAAGCTTAACACCTGTATCAGGATTGTTGATAATGAACTGAACCTTTGATGCATTCTTAACACCAGCCTTGAGTGTTGTCGCCTTGAGGATGGTATCTCTGTCAAATGGATATACCATGTAACCCATCTGGCCCGTGTATGTATTTGCAGATACTCCTGCAAGGGTTCCCATGTTGTTGTAGAATCCTGTGTCTCCACCAAATATTGATGAGTCGTCGTTATAATACTTTATGAAGTCATTGATAAGCTCCTGTCCATGTGTAGCATCATACTTGTATGGTACATAGAAGTTGCTGTCTCCGAAGTTGGCCCATACGAGGTAGTATGGCATGTTGTTCTTCTTCGCAATGTCGTTGACTTCCTGATACCAGTTCTTTCCTGAAGCCTCTGTTCCAACCGGATTACCCTTTACGAGAAGTCCCTCGTTGTCTGAACCGTCCTTCTTCATGACTCTGACACCGCACTCAGCGATGGCTGGTATCTTGCCTCTCTTTGCAGCTATTGATGACACGATATTACATGTTGTATCAAGACTGTCAAAGAAAGAGTTGTCTGCTGCTGCAGGGTACGAATTGTAATCGTTGTAATAGTCAAATGCAAGGATATCTACATACTCATCGCCTGGATAGTATGACACGTAAGCTGCCTCTGATGTTACAGGTCCGTTTGGCGAGTATACCCAGAGAAGGTTGTGTACACCGCTCTGCTCCATGTAATCCTTGGTATATCTGTAGAGAGACTTGTATGTCTCAGCTGTGTTCATTGATCCCCACCAGAACCAGCTTCCTGTATTCTCGTGGAATGGTCTGATCATGATAGGTATTCCGGCAGCCTGAAGCTGTGATGCGTAGTCTGCGATCACATCGAGGTAAGATGTAAATACCTCATTGTACTCTCCACCTGGGAGAATCTGCTTTACTATGTCATTTGACAGATCCTTGGACTCTGAGAAATCACATCCGTAGAAACTGTATGTTCCATCCGAGTTCTTCACTATCTTGGAGCTGGAGAAGTTTGGCATATGCATTGACAATGACACGATCGCACCATTTGCCGCTGCAGTCTTGCTGTATGCCACTGAGTTTGCCAGTGCCGAAGCCGCGTCTGAACCGCCTGCCTCCGAGCCTGTAACTGCCAGTGAGTCGATTCCGAACACACCGCTGACCTGTCCAGTCACATCATATACATCACCGAGTGACGCCTGTGGATTTACGCTTCTGCTCACATCATTCTGATGTCCGAACAGAACCTGATCACTATTCATGAGCGTATTCAGGTATGCCGCAAGTGCCTTTGCACTGTCTGCTGCATTCGCATCGCTCACTCTAACTGATGATGGCATCTGTGAAAGATCCGCTGGTGAACCAGCGCCAGGAGTCTCTGTTATCTCGACAAAATCCTTTGTTGTATCTGCCTGTGACAGAACAAGATTATCAAGATATACATTTCCCTTAAAGCTTGTGCTGCTTCCTATGATTCCTATTGTCACATCTCTGAGTAGTTTATCTGTAGGAGTAAATCCCATAGTAACTGTAACCTTCTTTAATCCATCTCCGATATCCTCTGCATCATCGTCGATGGTTGTATCTTTATTTATTATTCCATCTGCAAAAAACTTGATCTTACTTCCCTTGAGCTTTGCCGGGTAGATTATATCCACACTGAGCTGGTTGTACTGGCTCACATCCATAGCCTCTGTAGGAACACACTTAACCTTTGCCTCACTCCATGAGGAAGTTGAATCTGCTGAGTAGTCAACAGAAACCTTAAGTCTCTCATTTGCACTGTCATATGATATGTCAGGTGTGGCATTACCGGCCTTGTTGGCTGCATCGCCGTGCTTGTATGCATATCCGGCCTCTGTGCTCCACTTGTCATAATCCTCAGCCGATGAGAGATCTGAGATCACAGCAGGATCTCTCTGCTCAAGTCCGCCGCTGCTCTCCTTAACATCAAGTACCTTAACGTTGCTTATTGTGATCTTGCCGGCATATGCTGAGTTTGAATTGTACTGGAATACGATCTCCTGTACATTTCCCACCTCTGATACATCAAATGCAAATGATATATCGCACTTGCCATCTACAAAGTTCTCAGCCTTGATGAACGGATAGTCGCCTGACTTGGCGTAATCCCAGCTGTCGCCTGTCTTCATGGCACATGCAAGCTGGATCGCATTGTATGATCCGTCTGATGCCTCAGCGCCGTCAAGGCCTGATATATCGCCATCAAGTGAAACCGTAGCTGTGAGCTTTGCCTTTGCTCCAACTTTGACATTGTCTACTGTAGGAAGATCTGTATAGCTTTCTGTATCATTGCTGGCAAATGCCTTGTCTGTCCACTTTGCATCGCTCGCTGTGTCAAATACAAGGCTTGCATCTGCGAAGTTTCCAGCCTCTGTCTCAGTTGTAGTCGGCTTCTTGCCACTCTCTACCTTGTCAACTGCAACGCCGCCGATGAGAACCTTTCCTGTAAATGCTGAGTTTGCATTGTACTGGAATACGATCTCCTGAACATCGCCTGCATCCACTCCGTTAAAGTTGAACTCTACGCTGCACTTGCCATCTGTAAAGTTCTCACTCTTTAAGAATGGATAGTCATCTGACTTGACATATGTCCAGCTGTCGCCTGCCTTGATAGCGCAAGCAAGCTGGATCGCATTATATGATCCGTCTGACGCCTCAGCACCGTCAAGGCCTGATATATCGCCATCAAGTGAAACCGTAGCTGTGAGTTTCGCCTTTTCACCTACAGTTGCACCCTCTATTCTCGCCATATCAGCATATGTATCGCTGTCATTGCTGGCGTACGCCTTATCCTTCCATGTCGTATCTGAAGCAGCGTCAAATGTGAGAACTGCATCTGAACTGCTCCATACTGTATTGTCTGTGATCGAAGGTGCTGCCACACCTGTCACATTTCCTGTTGCTGATGATCCGCCACCTGGCTCCTCTCCTGAATCATCACTCTGAATCTCTACATCAGATATTGATATTGTTCCAGTATATGCAGAGTTTGAATTGTACTGGAATATTATCTCGTTCGCAGCTCCTGTATCCTCCACATCAAATGCAAATGATACCTGTGTCTTGCCATCTGTAAAATTTTCCGCTTTAAGGAATGGATAATCATCAGACTTGGTGTATGTCCATCCATCGCCAGTCTTGATTGCACAGGAAAGCTGGATCGCATTATACGTTCCGTCAGCAGCCTCCGCACCATCCAATCCTGAAAAATCTCCATTAAGTGTTACATTTGCCGTGAGCACAGCCTTTTTACCCACAGACACATCATCGATCCTGCCTAACTCTGGGTATGTACCTTCATCATTGCTGGCATAAATTTTATCTGTCCACTTGGCATCTGCGCCAGTGTCAAATACCAGTTTGTCTGTAGTGATGCTCCACGCCATTTCCGCAGACGGCTCTGCTGCATCAGCTGAGACTATTGCCCCTGCACTTCCCCAGAATGAGCCAACCATTGCAACTGCACATGTCACAGCAACAAGTCTTGTTCTAAATCTCACCATATTTCCTTACCCTTTCTTTTTTGTGATATTCCTCCACTTTACTCACCACGAACAGCCTAATTCGTGATTAATATTTATACATATACTTATATTAACTCATTTTTTAATTGTTGAACATGTCATTAATTACCGAATATTTAAGTTGTTTTTTATTGCTTTTGCACGCCATATTAGTCAATAATTTAAGTTATTTGCAATTAATATTAGTTTCTTGTTACCGCACGGATTGTTACAGCTCGCAGAGCGGGCAATCAGTGGTTTAACACACGTTGTAATTAATACATAAAAAAGCCAGCTGGCATAATACCAACTGGCTTTATATTAGTTTATTCATTTTTCAAATATTGAAGTATCTAATCAAAATATCTGAATGCTTCCACACATGCCATTGATTCTTCCACTATATTATAAATATCTATGAAAAAATTCGTTGTGCCTAGAGATTAAACTTACCGGAATATAAACTATCAGGGTACGAATTGCATCTACTCATAACATGCACTGCATGAACTTGTATATGTACCAACCTCTTATAAGCACTGGTCTTGCGGTATGTGATATGACCTGATGCCCTTGAAACACCACTCATATCTTGTGTTTTGAACAATCACGATGGATCAAATCTGGTATCAAATACCTGCGTCCTGGCACTTCAATCATGCTATATACAGCATCTACATGTGGACTGATTCAAGATTTATCTTAAAGGCATCTCGTGTGGAAACAACTTCCCAGTTCTGAGTTACCATCATGATAAAAATGTTCTTCAATTGTCTCCAACGGAACCTCCTCCTTTCGTGAACTTGTACCACGGATCTCTGTTTCCTGCGCACCATGTGTAAAGTCTTTTTCACGATTCTATAAATCTCTGAGATAACTTCGTACATGTTACGTGTCACGGGTGACAATCTATGGTGTGCCATCTGTATCTTTTTCAAATGGCCGTTCTTTAATGTACCTTTATTATACATGATGCAAGGCAAATCGTCAACATATTTTTTGACAATTTATCAATTTTATTGTCATTGTTGTTGCGTTTTATTATCAAATTGTCTTTTATGTATATAATTGTGTGAATATTATACACATTTTATCTGTCCATCTTCTATCCTTACGATACGATCGGCCTGATCTGCTATATTTCCATCGTGAGTAACCATAATTATAGTCTGTCCATCTTCACTCTGCAGTTCTCTAAGCAGTCTCAGGACTTCTTTTCCTGATTGAGAGTCCAGATTTCCGGTAGGTTCATCGCAGAGCAACACTTTTGGTTTGTGTATGAGCGCTCTGGCTATCGCAACCCTCTGCTGCTGTCCACCGGACAACTGTGACGGATAATGTGTCAGTCTCTCTGAAATTCCAAGTTTTTCAGTAAGCTTATCAAAGTACTCCTCATCTACCTTAACCTTATCTATCATCATTGGCAGGAATATATTTTCCTTTGCTGTCAGCTCTGGCACCAGATTGAAGAACTGGAATACGAAACCTATATTTTTTCTGCGGAATTTTGCAAGCTGTGCATCTGAATATCTGAGTATATCTTCATCATCATAGAATATCTCTCCTTCTGCCTTTGTATCCAGTCCGCCCATCAGATGCAGCAATGTTGACTTTCCACTGCCTGATGTTCCTATAATCGCCGTAAATTTTCCATACTCAAATTCCACGTTACAGTTGCGAAGTGCATGAACAGCATTTGTTCCTTCACCATACGTCTTATTTAAATCCTTTATCTGAATCATATGCATCGTCCCCCTTACTCTTTTTCAGCCAGATCATCAATTATCTCTTCCGATTTCTTCTTATGAATGACCAGCACCGTAATAATCGTCGAAATCACAACAAGGAATGTTCCTATCAGTACCAACGCTCTTCCCATAGGGACAACAAATATCTCGCTGTCGAACAGAAATACATGCTGGAGTCTCGTTACCTCTTTTATAACATCTGCATCGACGTTCCATAAATCTGTCTCCGGCCAGTTGAACATGTTTAGCGCCTGTTCGTACTTGTAGCGCAAAAGCCATCTCATGCCATACACCATACCGGCTCCGACAGCACATGATACCAGGGCATTTCTTATGTTATGCCATATAAACGTCATGTTCCATGAGTGCTTCTCCATTCCAAGAGCCCGCATGATCGCCACGTTCCGCCTGCCATTCTGGTAACGCATGGTGACAAGTTCCCAATATCCCCATGCCGCCATGATAAGAAGAATAAAGAACAGACATATTGTGCTCGCATACTGTGATATATATGCCTCACGATACTCCTTATCACACTCATCTATCGTTCGTATCCTGAGTTCCATTGAAGAGTCCAATATGTCAGCAAACCTGGATACAACTCTATCAATATCTCCCCTGTTGCTTAGAGATATATATGTAACGTCATAACATGTCTTAAACATCCCAATACTGACTGCTGTGTCCTGTGAGGCCACTATTGCATATCCATACTGTGAAGCTCTGCCAAGACCTGCATACAATATCGGATCGCTCTCCTTTGTGGTCTCCGGAATCACAATTATCGCATCCACGATTTCAACAGTCTCCTTGTATTCGCCTTTTCCGTTCACTGTCATTGTATGCATTACATCGCCTATCTTATATGGCGACTCCGCGGTCATTCCGTCATATTCATATTCAACACACGCCACACCATTTTCATGGGTACCTATTGACCCCTCTTTTACATATTTATCCAGCTTTCTCATTCCGTTATCATCCAGCCATATCGCTGGAACGTTGAAATAAAATCTATCGTCTGCATGATAGAATTCTTCTGTATCTTCCGGAAACTGGACCTCCGCCTGCCACAATCCATCCGGAATATCCTCGTCATTTCTATCATAAAATATATCAAAGCCATCGTTTGTGGAGAAACTCTCTATTGACTTTACTTCGTTCATATCCGCAATGCTCTTGCGCCCATCCTCAGTAAGTCCTGTATCTGTAAGCAATACTCCACCAGTAATCCCCGACCCCTGATCATAAAGGCATATATCTACATCACTGGTTTCCATATCCAATTGTCCATATGTATAATATGTGTCTCTGTCCAGATCATCATTGTGAAAATATCCTTTTCCCTTGCCGTCCATAGAGCAGAATGCGTAGCACATCACCGCCGCAAACAGGATCAGGGCAACAGACAACATCTGCATTGTATTTGCAAATGGAATACCGGAAACCACCGATTTGATTCTCCCGAATGATCTCACACGATCTCTTCTTATAAGTCTTCTTGATTTTATATGAAGGTATATATAAAAAAGTAAATATCCAAGAGTAAATGTACCTGTTGCACACACAACAGAGATTACAAATGGATTTTCTGTAATCTGCTGTACACACCACTCCACTGTATAACCGCGCAATTTAGGCAACCCCAGAAAACGACTTTGAATCTCAAGTATGACTTCATATACAGTGATTCCAACGACTCCGCCGCATACCACTCCAGAAACCAACAGGATTCCCCATTCCAATATATGTATCCAAGCCACTTTCATCCGGCTGGCTCCTATATCTCTCACGATATCCAGGGATTTCTGTCTCTCGCTCATAACAGTTATCATCACGCCAAACAGGGATATAGCCGACAAGATCACAGCAATGACACTGAAATATAGTATCCCCTGGACAGAGTCCGACAGATAACTTTCGCTGTTAAGCTTCTCGTTTCCAAGGGTAATGTTGCAGATATCTTCTGCAGCCGATCTGCTGCGGCCGGATCTTGGCCATATTCCAGTTTTGTCATAATAATCCTGCGCAAACTCTTCCATAGCGCTCTCCGACTGCTCTGTTATCTCGTCATCACCATACAGTGAGACAGCAGTATATACGAATGTATTCTCATCCAAATCACAGTCATCCCGCCACAGATATATAGTTGGCATCTGTACTTCCGAAAGGTCAGATCCCCAGTCTACTCTGTTCTCCTTAAGATCTCTTCTGCTGTCTGTACACAATACACCTGTGATAGTAAACGTAATCTGTCCCACATGTCTACCTGTTCTCAACAGATATGTATCATCCAAATCATAACTGTCAAATGTTACTTCCTTTCCAACATACGAGTCAGGATCAACAGTAAAAAACATATCCTCCAACACATAATCGTACACTGCTGCCTCCCCGGTTTTTTCAGGGAATCTTCCCGACGAAAGCTTTACATATTCAAGATCCTCTGCCGCATCGTCAATATATGTACCATATGTATACTGTGTTTTGTCATTTCCCAGCTTTCCACATATAGCCGTACGCCCGATCATGCTGACCCTTTTGTCTTCTGACATCTCCTCATAGGCATCACTGCCAAGATTGCTATACAGATAAAATGTCTTACTACTTCCCCGCAGCTTGTCATCATACTGCCGTCTACATTCTGTTCTCTCCATCAAAAGTGCAATCAACAGGAAAGCCGTTAATATCACTATCGAGGTAAGCATGCTCGCAAACTGCTTTTTATGATATCTCCAGTATTTTGTTATCAGAAATAAGTTTGTTTTCATATGTCCCCCCGCTATACACAATTAGCCCCGTCAAATTATGACGAAGCTATATTTCTATATTTTTAGCACATTCTTTATAATATCAGCATCTTACCCTGAACGATCCTGCAGTCCTATAATTTGCGCCAGTCGGTTCAGTATAAAAATAATATGTTTTTCCTTTGCTTACTCCAAAAGTTGTTGAAAGTGAAGTACCTGTGCTCCCTTCAGCAGGCGGATATATAATCTTTGCTATATTTCCCATTCCTATGCTTATACACAGTAGAGACAATATTGTTACAATTCTTTCGATCAATGTTATGCAGGCATATATATAATGTTCTCTTAATTGTGCAGTAATTATTTTTTCTTTTTCCAATGTATCAACTATACTCTCTGCAAGTTTTGCAACCATATTGCGCCCCCATATTTGTAATATAGTAACGAAATTACCCAATAGCAATATGTCTTGCAGAAAATGACATTATCTTGCAGAAAACAACAAAATTGCCCGGGAAATTGTTTGATTAAGAATTTCTCAGGCAATTTATCATAATACAATTGAAAAATAAAACTTATTATCTTCACATCCAATCGTATATGTTCCATTATATTTATCTATTATACTTACAACATTTTTTATACCTACTCCATGTTCATCGAATATATCTCTTTTATTTGTGACAATCTCCTTTCCCCGGTATGATAAATATTTTCTATTGTATGAGTTCTCAACAGACAAAACTGTCTCATTATCCTCTACGGTGAATCTAAACATAATAATTTTTTTACTATCACATTTTTCACAGGCTTCAATTGCATTATTAAGTAAATTTGCCAACAATACTACCAAGTCTTCATTTTCTATATTGAGATTTTTTAAATCATTCACTTTAACTACAAATAAGATCCCTTTTTCAGTCGCTTCATTATATTTTTCATTAAGTATTGAATTTACAATAACATGATTCGTGTCTATACATATTTCGTCAGACCTAATTTTGTTTTTCATCTTATTTATATAATTTTCCAAATCAATATACTGATGGTTATCTACCAATGCAGAAATACATAAAATATGATTTTTGAACTCATGTGAAATACGCTTCTGTCTCTGATAATTTTTTGATATCGAATCATACAGGTTCAATTGATTTTTTACTTGTATTTCAAGAACTTCTTTTTCGTGTTGCTCTATAGCGTTATCAATCACACTATTCAAAATTACATATACGATTAAATTCATTCCTATCATGCCAAATGCTATCATATAAGCAACCCCTATCTGTTTTGGACTATCTATATCAGAAAAAGCCGCTATCATTCCAGCTATAACCATAATAGTGAATATAGGAAATACAATAAACTTTAACCACTCTGAATCCCTAAGCATCTCTGTTTTTTTCCGATAAAAGAAACGCTTTATAAATAAGATAATCAGAAATAATACCATCTTGTCTATTACTATCAACAGCACCCCCTGCATCTCATATTTACTTTTTACATCTCCCGCTTGCGACAATATATGGGAATTTCCTACATAAACTACATAATCTATCCCCCACGCCATAGCCAAAAATAACATGGCTAAAATTACTGAACGCCATATACTTATTTGATAAGTCAAAAACATTATTGTTGAGATACTTATTATTGCAACTATCAGTTTTATTATTTGGACAGATGATAGTAATAATCCGCTGGCAAAAAAACATATTACCATAACAACAAATAGCGTAATTTTTTGCCATTCTTTTAATTTATCTCTTCTATATACAAAGCTCTGAAAAAATAAATTGCAACAAAACGTCTCAAATATAACAATAAATAAACTTCCAATATATTCAAACATCTACATTCTCCCCTTAAATGCAATATACTTTTCTTCCACCGCCCTATACCTTGCCCTTGGTATGGGTATCGACTCTCCTGTAAGTAGTAAAACACTATACCTGGAAACCTTTTTGACAAACATTAAATTAACCAAAAAACTCTGATGAACCCTGATAAATCTATTTTCTTTAAATTCTTCTTCTAATTCATCAAGTCGTCCATACATGTTTTTTACGCCACTTTCTCCACTTATGTGAAACTCCAATCTATGAAGACTACTCTCGACATATATTATCTTTTCAACCATTATTTCTAGCGGACCCTCTGTGAATATAAATCGTCTTATCTCCCTTGAAGTATTGATCTTTTTGTCAATTGCATCCATACATTCTTCAATAGCAAATTGAAAATTCTCATTGTTTTTTAATAAATATCTAACCGCTCCAACCTTATATCCATCAATTGAATAGTCTATATATGCTGTGATAAATACTATAAATATTTTTTCACTATATAATCTTATCCTTTGCGCAACATCAACTCCATTCATGCCCTTCATATTGATATCTAAAAATACAATTAAATAATTTACGATCTTCTCACCTAACTCACACAATTCCTCTCCCGTCGTATATATATCTATCTCGTATTCTATATTTTTTCTTTTCAAATAGTCCTCAAGTCTCCTGTATATTTCATTCCTAAAATATCTTTCATCATCGCAAATTGCTATCTTATACATTTGTGCCCCCTGGTATAGTTTATCTATTATGTTAATTTTATAACATTTGTCATATTTTGGGAATAAAAAAATAATAGGCAGACTGAAATCTCAGCCTACCTATTATTTCCCATATATTTATATTTTACTGATGATAATAGCTCAGGAAATCAGCCAGCTTTGCTGTTGCTGCCTTGAGTATCTCCATATTCGGAAGATATACTATTCTGAAGTGATCCGGATCCTTCCAGTTAAATCCCGTTCCACATGTGACGAGGATGTGCTTATCCCTCAAAAGATCAAGAGCGAACTGTTCATCATTTGTGATGTTGAACTTCTCCTTGTCAAGTTTCGGGAATATGTAGAACGCTGCCTCCGGCTTAACCACACTTATTCCCGGTATATCGCAGAGTGCTTTGTATATATACTCCCTCTGATCATAGATCCTTCCTCCCGGCAAGAGCAGCTCATCTGCACTCTGGTAGCCTCCAAGACAGGTCTGAACTATACTCTGAGCAGGAACATTCGAGCAAAGTCTCATGGATGACAGGAGGTTAAGTCCCTCTATGTATCCCTTCACATTGCTCTTGTTTCCGCACAGACACATCCAGCCAACTCTGTAACCTGCAACTCGGTGTGACTTGCTCAGTCCGTTAAAGCTTATGGTGAAAAGGTCAGGTGCCAGTGAAGCCAGAGCCACATGCTCTTTATCATCCATGACAAGTCTGTCATATATCTCATCGGCAAAAAGGATAAGCTCATTCTCCCTTGCAACCTGAACTATCTGCTCAAGAACCTCCTTTGGATAGAGAGCTCCTGTCGGGTTGTTAGGGTTGATGACTACGATTCCTTTTGTTCTTGAGGTTATCTTCTTCTTGATATCTTCTATATCCGGATACCAGTTGGACTGCTCATCACAAAGATAATGAACCGCTGTTCCTCCTGCCAGGTTAACAGAAGCCGTCCACAACGGATAGTCAGGCATCGGGACAAGTATCTCATCTCCCGAATCAAGCAGTCCCTGCATGGACATGGTGATAAGCTCGCTGACTCCATTTCCTGTATATATGTCATCGATTCCCACATTTGGAATATTCTTCAGCTGGCAGTACTGCATGATCGCCTTTCTTGCAGAGAAAAGTCCCTTTGAATCTGAATATCCCTCAGTATCTCTGAGGTTATATGCCATATCCCTTACAACTTCATCAGGTGCCATAAGTCCGTGCGGTGCAGGATTTCCTATGTTCAGTTTGAGGACATTTACCCCTTCAGCCACCATTCTGTTTGCCTCGTCCATAACAGGACCTCTTATGTCGTAACACACATTGTCAAGCTTTGATGATTTTTCGAATTTTCTCATGATACACACTCCTTTATATCTCTTGATCCCTTGTTGTCTGTGTTTGCTGATTGTTGGTTTTAACTTGCGTTTTCTTCGAGATTACTCCGCATCTGCCGATGCCCGCGAGCAAGCTCGCGCATCGCAGCCGCTTGTCACCCTGAAAACGCAAAATAAAAGCCCTAAGCATACTTATAATATGCTTAGGGCGAACTTTCTTGTCCGTGTTACCACCTAAATTCAGGAACTTGTTCCTGCTCTCAGCCGACAGCCATCACTATCGTTGTTCCTATAACGTGGAACCTTCCGTTGACCACTACCCGGAAAACTTTCGCGGTCACAGCTCGGGGACTGCTTCCTTAAGGTGTCCTATAGGCTCGCACCAAACGCCTACTCTCTGAAGTGACAGTGACTTAAGTACTCCTTCCTGTCTTTGCCTTTATCTGATTTTTAGGATAGCATTCTGATGTCGTGTTGTCAAACAGTTTTTTTATTTCATAAATGCACACTCATCCTCGTTACAGAGTATTCCCTCTGGATTGTACATATTCATATGGAATATATGGCCGCTGTCAGGATTGTTCTGTCCATACGCTTTTGTGATATGTGCAACTCCAACTTTGTTCAGCACCTCATCCACCGCTTTTGTATGTGATGCCAGATCATCATTTACACTGTACATGAGGTACGCCTCCGGGAAATCAGCATTTATATAATCAAGCTGATCCATAAACAGCTTGTATTGTTCCTCAGTCACAGCATATGCCTGGCTTATTTTCTTACTTTCACATTTTTCAGCTTTGTCGTGTGAACTTGTTTTTCCGTCACTATTCTGGTCATCATCCACATCATTTCTCAGATACCATGCGGATATATTGTCATTTCTTTCTGCCATCTTGTATGCACCACAGTTAAGGCATACCTTCTTAGGCAGTAGATCATATGTGAAGAAATCAAGCTTTGCCCTGTAATCGCTGTTTGATGCTATGATGCAATAATTTGCCGTGAGCTGTGCCCCCGCCGAATCACCGACCATATAGAAATTATCAATGTCTATTCCAAGTGTCTGCGCATTCTCATGGATATACCGAATGAGATACGCCACATCCTCTATGGCCGCAGGATATTTGTTCTGCGGTGACAATCTATAGTTAAAGTTCACCACCACGTACCCGTGCTCCGCAAGAAGGCAGCAATAGTGGCTGTACAGTTCCTTATCACCATAGAACCAACCTCCGCCATGCACGCTCACTATCACCGGATATTTTCTGTTTTCATCTGTCATATACGATATTGGAACGCAGATATCCATGTAGCTGTTGGATGTATAGCTTGCAGAATCCACGTCTGCGGCATCCCCGGAATCGGCAAAGAATATAATGTTCCTCTCTACACCTTTGTCCCATGTTTCAATCAGCTCATTGAAACGGACCTCATCAAGCTCCTTTTTGTAATCCAGATTCTTTATCTGTACAACATTTGCCGGATATTCAAGCCCTCTGTCTCTCGCCGCATCACTTGCTTTCCAGGCGTGGCGCATATTTACCCATGCCGGAAGATTCTTCTCCACCGCACCGCGGCTGAATATCTCTGCTACGTTCTTCATCATTCTTTCTCTGTCCATAATTTCCTCCATTATTTTAATCTCTGTGCTGTATCCTGAAATAGTCCAGGTACTTTTTAAACTTATCCTGCGCAGTAAGGCAGGTATCCCGCAGATATCCTCTTTCTCTATTCCATTCTGAAAGTCCTCTATAGTAATACCATTTGAGATCTTCATCTATGATAAATGGAACTATATCATATTTCAGACACTCCTTGAACAATATCAGCCTGCCAACCCTGCCATTGCCATCTTGAAACGGATGAATACTTTCAAATTCATGGTGAAAATCCAGAATATCATCTAGTGTCTTTTCATTGAGCTTGCGGTATCTTGCAAGGAGATTTTTCATTTTCTCTGGAACTTCTTCCGGCAAAGCCGTATCATGACCGCCCACCTCATTCGGAACTTTCTTGTAATCTCCCACCGCAAACCATTCTTTTCGTGAGTCCTGAGTTCCATTCTTGAGAATCAAATGCAATTCCTTTATCATTTTCTCACTTAATAAGTTCTTTGCATCATCGATCACCAGATCTATACACCTGAAATGATTGGTCGTCTCGACTATATCGTCAACATTTATCGCCTGATCACTCACGCCTATAGTATTTGTCTCATATATATACCGTGTCTGATCATGACTGAGCCTGCTGCCCTCTATATGATTGGAATTGTAAGTTAGATCCACCTGTATCTTATGATAAATACCACCTTTAATTCCATTTTTTTTCTCTTCTCTCAGCACAGTCAGCAGATCCCGGTTCTCTTCTCCCGCAGATTGACGCATTGGTTTCTGCGCAGAATCCGGTATATTCCACGTCTTTCCCGTCAGAAAAGCCCCAGGAATCTTATCATGAGCGCAGTAATTTCTAACGGTTCGTTCTGACACATTCCATTTTTTTGCAGTCTCTGCAACTGAAATATAACCCATGAAAATCCCTCCTTTTACGCAATGGGCTTTTATCATCTGCACAGTGTTTTGTATATAGATAGTATATGCCGTTACCGGCAAGAAATCAACTTTTTCAAGATTTGAAGCCGTTCATTTCTTGCCGATAACGGCATATCTTACATTACTCATATATAGGTTCAAAGTCGTCTGCTCCGTGTCCACACAGAGGACATACATAATCTGCCGGGAGCTCACTTCCTTCATATACATAGTTACATATCTTGCAGCGCCATCCCACTATCTTCTTATCTGTCTTAGGAGGTTTGTCTGCCTTTGGCTTTACATGTGCCTGATAATCAGCATATGTGAGAGGCGCCTTGTCTGACAATGTCTTTGCGTCTACCACCTCCGCGATGAACAACGTGTGTGTTCCAAGGTCATGACGCTCAACCACCCTGCCACTGATGACCGCGCAGGCATACCAGCCCATGTATGGGATTCCGTTGATATCCTCCGGCATCTTTATTCCTTCGAATTTGTCCACGTCTCTTCCCGACTGGAAACCGAAGTGCTTTATCGAGTCAAATGTACACTGCTCGTCAAGTACACTAAGGGCAAACACACCACTCTCCTTGAGCAGATCACATGTGTAATTCGTGTTGAGAACCGATATCGCAACCCGCGTTGGATTGTTCGCCACCTGTATACAGGTGTTGATGATGCAGCCATTTGCCTTGTCGCCCAGCTTTGTGGACAACATGAAAATCCCGTATGATAAACTGTAGATCGCCTTTTTATCCATGATAATAACCTCCTTGTCAATCATAATTAATCAGTTATATAGATTTATTCTCAATAAGATATTTCTATAATACCACATTATCATGCAAAAAGCTCCCCCTGTTTATCACAGGGAGAGCTTTTATTTAGTGAATAAATCTATCTCTCAACAGATATTATGTCATTTATGCCGTTGTCTGATTCCTGATAAAATACTTTTATTTTATCCCCGCTCTGTATAAATATCAGTTCCTCGTTCTCTGAGAAATCCTGCTTGTATACATTGCCATTTTCATCCGTGATATACACATATGTCGTCTCATCCATGTTGATATATTTGATATCAGCTACCGTGATCTGTCTGTTTGGTATATCGTCCGTCATGCTCTGCGTACTCTTAAGTCCGTTCTCTGCCAGCAGCTTGTTGTATGCCGCAAGTGCGTCCTTCTGGGTAGTGCCTGTAGCTACAATATTGTACTTCTCCACATCGACAAGTGCATACATCTTTACCAGGCCACCGTTGTCCTTTAAGACCATGATGTAGGTTGGTATTCCGCTGATATTGATGAGTGATGGGAAGGATGCCTTATAACCAAGATGCTGTACCTGTCCCTCTGCCGATGACATGGCTGAGTATTCCTCTGCACCTGCCACCTTATAATATTTGCTCTCTCCTGTCCGGAGATTCATCAGAGCAAATCCTATGTTGGACTCGTCACCATTTACCGATGTGACACCTGTATATACCCACACATCGCCGTCCATAACCTTGTAACCATAATCATCCGTAGTCCTCTTGCAGCCCTTATTGCCAAATACGCTGTTCCAGTAGCCGCCTGAGAGTTCGCCGTACCAGTCGTATTTCTGGCACACCAGGTCGCCATCATATACACGGTCCACCCAGTGTGGAACATCACTGACTTCATGATACTCTGTATCGCCCGTACACGGATCGCATATAACCACGCCCTTTACATCCTTTGCACCGAAGAGTCCTGCATGCGACTCAAGAACCGGACAGATGTAATATGGATTGCCATCGTCACTGAGCTCCAGATAGAAACCTTCAAATATATATGTCGGATAAGCCATCTGGACATGTCTGTACAGGTTCTTGTTGAAATACGCTGAAGGTGAATACACTATAGGCTTTTCAGTCTGTATATAGTGTGCCTCATTCTTTACCGGATCGACAAGAACATAACCCGGGATTCCGTTCTTCCTGTTGTTCATATATTTGATGAAGCCCGCATAATTGAGTGCTGCGACTTTCATCGGCGCGCCATTATAATCTATAGTGCTGTAATTGCCGCTGACCTCGTACTGGCTGACCACATCCGAGAGTGAACCGACGGCTCTCTCACCTATGATCCTCGCTGTGCTTGTATCCATCAGCGCAATGTCATTTATCTGCCTGCTCTCCGGGATATCTGTCTGGAAATCTCCATCCTCTATATTGATGAGACTTGCATACTTTGATGCACAAAACAGTTTGGATGACGCCGCCACCATAATGAGTCCGACCGCTATCATTATTACTACTATCCATGCTGCCGGTTTCGTTGCTTTCGTTGCGACACTTCTGGTATCATTACTCTCCACCGTGAAATCAAGCGTACAAAAGCCAACAAGCGCAACTGAAATGACCATCCATACCCAGAAACTTGTACTCTGTATATTGATCGCCGGTGTTGCCGCATAATAGTATATAAGCTCTCCCACAACAAGCACTGCAAATGCTATCGCATTCCATTTGCCGAGCCTTCCTGGGGGCTTTGCAAATATCTCCTTTGCTGCTCCTGTGCTTTTCTTTTTCTTTGTCTGTTTACCCATGTTGCCCTTCTTTCCAGCTTACCACGATCTGATTTTTCGCTGCATATACTTACCGGATCGTGTCTGCCATTAATCTATCTACTCCATATGTCTGCCCCATATATTATCATCTATTCCGATAAAAATATATATCTATCCGGTATATGTTATGCCTCGTATCGTTCTGCCAGTGAACGATTGTATATATGTGCTCTCCTGTGCTTTTTGTTATCCTTTTGCCTTCTCTATCCACTTCACAGCCTTCGCCAGCCTCTTCCCGGAATCGGCAAAATGCCCACCTGGATTTATCTCATATATCACATCGTTGTCCTTCTTCAGCAGGTCGCAAATCTCCTTTGTCCGATCCGCAACAGTTGACATCAGCCTGTCGGATGTCCGCGATTCCTTGCCGCCGAGGCTGATGTATATTTGTTTATTCGCTAGTGTTGGCTGGCTGTTTACATATTCCACAAATCCCGGATACCACATTGAACCTGAACATGTGGCACACCCGGCAAATATATCAGTCTGATACATTGCCCAAAGTGCAAAAAGCCCGGCAAGCGAATATCCCATGATATAAAGAGGTCTGTTCGCCCGGCTTTGAATATCCAACTGCGGTACGACCTGCTGCTCTATATAATCCAGTGTCCGTCCTGCCTCTCCGGCAAATGATCCATCGACCTCATCCGATCTCCACGGTGAGAGATCCCTGTTCCAGTCATCTATCTGTATCGCAACAAGTGTAAACTGTTCTTCTCCCACCAGTTCTCTGATAGAATCCGCTGTGTGCTCCAGTTCATCTCCCCTGTGTGGGTACATGACCCAGAGGATGATCGGACCATTTTCCGAAGATATAAGTGTGTGTACCTGCATGTTTTTCATCTCCTATAGTGTGTCGGCTATCTTCTGGACTTCCTCCACTGATATGTTCAGTTTCTTCGCTATCTCTTCTATAGGAACCTTCACATCCAAATATGCCCTCACTGCACCCTTTAATTCTCCTCGCGCCTCGCCTATAGATATTCCTCTCTCTTCTCCTCTGGCTTCCGCCCTATCAAGTACTTCACACATATTTTTTAAACCTCCTTTATTTCCGTTAGCCTGCGCCTGTTCAAATCTTTCGTCCTGCGTCAATACGCTCATGAGCTTTAACACCTCGTCAACAATTGTTTTTCCACCGAACAACAATACATTTACTATATCTGCAAATACATCATTATAATCTGCCAGTATCTTTTCTGTTATATCCTTTTCTCCCATACAAACCTTCCTCCTCTTGTTTCTATGAAAAGTAAAGAAACCAATAGAGGATAGTTGCATGAATTTATAGCCATATTTTTTATAATTATACTATAGCAAAACCTGAGCGGCAACACACCTCTACCGTCTCCATATTAATTTGAATTATTTTGTGATAATCGCAGTGAAGTACTGCAAAGATCAATTTCGGAATTACACATAACATGATAAACGAAATATAACACGCTGATTTTAGAAATACAATTAAATAACTATAAACTATTCAAAAGTATTGAACTCGTATTTTCATACCATTTCAAATGAACGTTTATTGGAACTGCAAAAATCAGCTACACAAAAATAAAATTTAACAAGATATAAGGATCATCTGTGGGTAATCAACTTGCTCACGGATGATTTTTATTTATACGGCGGTTTTTCATAGTTGACTTATTGCGGAATCTGTATTATATATTATAATACAGATAATACAAGAAGGAGGGTCACCACATGATCATAGAGCTTGACATGAGCAGTGACACACCCATATACGTACAGCTGCGCAATCAGATAGTAAAGGGAATCGGCAAAGGCGAGATACAGCCAGGCGAAAAGCTTCCCACTGTAAGACAGCTTGCGGCGGATGCCGGCGTGAACACAATGACTGTGAATAAGACATACCAGATACTAAAAAATGAGGGATATATCAGAACTGACAGAAGGCTTGGAGCATTTGTATCAGAAAATATCAATATGGACGCCGAGTTCCGTGACAAGCTGGAGTCAGAGTTGGAACTTCTGTCCGCCGAGGCAAGCATAACCGGAATGAACCGGGATGATTTCCTCAAGTTGTGCGATGAAATATATTCCAAAATGAAGTCTTCTCCAATCCAAATATCCACTTAAATTACTAGAAAGGAGCAACATATGAGCATAGCATTATTTATCATATTCCTGTTTATGAACTTCTTCATACTGCTCATAATGAAGTTCGTATATACAAGTAATTATTCGTATACCGAAGGAATGCTCCTGGGTGTCCACATTCCAAAGGAACACATTGAAGACGAAACCGTCCTGAATATTGTTGCTGCAGCCAAACGTAAGATGAACCGGATTATCTGGATAAATCTCATACTTGGAACAGCCCTGTGCTTTGTCGTGTTCTGGGAGATCATTATATTCATACTGGCATACACTGTCTGGATGATCGCATTCTGTTTCTGGATAACATATGCAAACAACTCCGCGCACAGGAAAATGTATGCCCTAAAGATGAAAAATGACTGGGTGGTCCCTGATCAAAGAAGAAAACGTTACATTGATACAAATGTGTCAACCCAGATCGGCAAAAGTGAGATCAGTTTCAATTATCATGGAATAATAATCCTTGTAGAACTCATTTGCCTGCTGCCATTTGTGATAGGGAAAAGTGCGGTCATATCAACCACAATGATAATAATGGGACTCTGCTCCGTCCTGATGTCACTTACACCCATGATATTCCACATATATGTAAACCGGCACGAGCGAACTGTGTACAGCTCGGATACCCAGCTCAACCAGACCGTCAACAGAACCATGAAGATATACAAGGGACTTGCAATGCTGATTCTTTCGGCAACAAATGCTGTCGCATGGGTATATATCGCTATTGACACCCTGATTCATTGCATATCATCAGCCAATAAGTCCCGGCAAATTTCGCTTTCTGATATCCTAAATTTCAAGGGTGCGATTGTCGATGTCTCGCTGTGCAGCTCCGCACTCTATGTCTATATATTTATCCAGACTCTCGCAGCCATCGGATTGTTTACGCCTCTACTCATGGCTCAGAGCAGAAAACGTGAACTCTTGGCAGCCGACACCCAGCCTCTCTACGTGGATGACGACGAATACTGGAAAACCGGATATTACTACAATCCTTCCGACCCGCATGTGCTGGTTCAGAACAGATTGCAAAGTGGAAATTATACATTTAACTATGCCACCAGGAGCGCAAAGATTTTTACAGGACTTACATATATCCTTATCACCGCCTGCATTGTCTGGACGATAGGCGTGCTTGTGCCATTCATAAACGTGCATATTGACACTCATCTTGACTCCAACAAACTCACAGTGTCTGCTGCCATATACTCATCGGAGATATATTTTGATGCCATCGAGGAGGTTCAGCTTCTGAATGAACTGCCAGACGACGATTTTGTTCGCACAAACGGAGGTGCCACCGATGAATACCTGATCGGCCATTTCAAGAGCAGCACCTACGGCAAATGTGAAATGTATGTATACGCAGACAGCTATCCCATAATCATGATAAAGACGAGGGACGAAGTGATATTTCTGAACACCAGGGATTCTGATGATACATATTCTATCTTCGAATCCATACATTCATGAGATAATGCCAAAACAGGTACAATAGATAAGACCATCATGCATTTTAACACTAAATACATGATGGTCTTTTGATCTGTTCACGCATAGCCATTCCGTCTATGCTATCATTTTCTTAAGAAATGCTCCCTGTTAGGATACTCCTGCCTGAATGCCGCCAGTGCGGCACTCTGAAGTATGGCAAATTCCTTGTCCATGTGCAGCATGTGCGGCGCGTCAAATGCGATGGAGCTTATCTGATCTGCGATCTTCTTCGCCACGCCCTCGTCTGAGAGCTGTCCCATGCCAAATGCTATGGATGTGAAGCCTCTGCCGCCTCTGCTCACCTCGATGAACTTGAGGAACGCATTCTTGAGTTCATATAGCAGTATCTCCTGTTCCTCGGCACTTCTCCTGTCTGCGTCGAACAGGCAGAGCTTGCTTATGATCTCCACAGCCTGTTTCTTTTTCTGACCTCCGATGTCAACAGAACCGCCCTCCGATATGTATTTGAGCTCCATAAGGCAACCCACAAATGCATCATTCTTCGGCTTTCTCTTGCCATATCTCGCCGTCCACAATCTCTGACGGAAGACAGTAGACGAACCGGCGCTGTCACCATCCATATCCGTGCTGTTATTTTCCAGCAGTTCAAGTCTCTTATCTGCATCCGTCTCTCCGTAAAATTCTTCTATCCAGCTATTTTCCATATGCATCCTTCCCGAATATATAATTGGATCTATATCTCTACATCAATTCTTGATAATTTTTCCAGACAGATCTTCTCCAATTATATATGCTTTTAATTCACGATTGTTTACTCATGTATCAGTTTGTAACTTTAGTCAGCTATTTTAGTTCATTATTTCAGGCTCTTATTTTAACGCTCCTGTACTTATCTGAGCAGGAAATCATCCACGCTGTCAACATCGACCTTCCAGTAAGGCGACACGTAATATTTGCCCTCGTCAAGATTATGACCATCAAGGCTGTTTCCCTTGAAGAGATCAACTGCCAACCGCGCTATCTCTCCCGCCTGGGCCTCCTTGTCATTGTAAACTGTTCCCTGCATGTTTCCCTGCTTTATCGCCTGGAGAGCATCATCAAGTCCGTCTATTCCAAAGATCACAGGCCATTTGTCCCGGCTTATACTTGAGTTATCGTACGCCTCAACTGCGCCCAGTGCCATCTCATCATTGTTGGATATGACAAGCTCTATCTGACTGCCATACTGACTTATAAGCTGAGTCATTCTGTTCTCCGCCTGACCTCTGTTCCAGTCTGCAAACTGATAACTGAGCTTCTCAAGATCCACTCCCTTATCCATGATGGTCTTCACCGAACAGTCGGTTCTGCTTATGGCATCCTGATGTCCGGCCTCCCCCTCCAGAAGAACATACTGTATCTTGCCATCACCGTTGCGATCCACTTCGCTGTGCTTCTTTATATAATTTGCCGCAATCTCCCCCTGCATATCACCGGATTCTTTTGCGTCACAGCCAACATAGTAGAGCTTTTCCCACTGCATCAGGTCATCACGCACCGGCTCTCTGTTGAAAAAGATCACTGGTATATCACTCTGCCTTGCTGACTTGATAATATTTGCCGGTGCGGTTCTGTCTACAAGATTTACACACAGCACATCGCAGCCTGCATCTATCATCTCATCAACTATCTCATCCTGCTCACGCTGATCATTATCACCACTTCTCACCGATACTATCACATTCATGTTTGTGGTCTCCATAGTCTTAAGCTGAGATTTCACCTTTTCAATCATGGCATTTATGAATGGATCATCTGCTGTATAAGTGACCACCCCGACTCTCATGGTTTTGTTTGATTTTTTATTGCTGCTGCCGCAGCCCATAAGCGAGACTATCATCGCAGCTGCCAGCAAAAGCACATATATTTTTCTTCGTTTCTGTCTACTCATATGAATATAAAAACCTCTCTACATCATCGGAGAACAAATCGTCACTGTATATTATCTTTATGCCCTCCTCCCGACTCTTCATCGTATACAATCTGCTATTCAGACCCTTTACTACCTCTGTCACACTGGCATAGCCAACACCGTATCCATCCGGAATAACAAGGCACTTTATCTTGCCCGCATCAAGCAGCGCCACAGATTTTACGCTGGTCCCCATTCCATATATCTGGGCGCCATTGTACATACCGTTATCCGCATTCTCTCCTATCTCATCAATCGCATATGTGTCCATCACAACCATGTAGTCCACCTTTCCCAGAATATCCACAATGTCACATATGTTCTGATTGCCACATCGGCTGTACGCCCAGCTCACCTCGCATCCGGTTTCTTCTATCGCATCCATAAGTCCTGCTTTTCCGCTCACACTTCCCTCTGTCTGGGAATATCCGGTTATAATGCCTATGCTTTTGCCACGGAGTCCGTCCGCATCATTTGCCCTGATCTGTTCTCCAAGGGTATATCCTATCTTGTAGTTATCAGGTTTTATTGTGACAAATCCCGAGGCGCCATCTTCACTGTATGCATCCTGGGTTATAAGTACAAATGGTACATCGCCAAGCTGTCCCAGCATATCCGATGTATCCTCGCCCGGTGCAGGACAAATTATGAATGCATCTACATCATTTTCAAGCTGTTCATCTATGAGCTCCTTCTCATCCTGGGCTGACTCGATATCATCGGTGTTGCATATGATAAGATGGACATCATTGACATTTGCTGATTGTTTTAGTCCATTTATAAGTCCATCCCACCTCTTATCACCGGAATTTGAAAGTATGACCGCTACTCTTTTCTGAGGCACATTTTCCCGGAATATCTGATGTATAAAGAATCCGGCTATAACCACCAGAAACAGCTCCGCGATCAGGAATGTTATCTTACTCTTCTTCATCTGTCGCCATCCCCCTTCCAAAATCCTGCCTCTCAAGTCTCTCTCTGTTCTCCTCCGTGTAAGGAATGGCTGGAATGTGAATGACAACCTTTGTTCCCTCGTCCGGCTCACTGTAAACCTTTAATCCATATTCGCTGCCAAACATCAGCTTTATCCTGGAGTGAACATTGATAACACCCACTCCGGAGCCATGCTTTGGCACCTTATTGTTGTCCACAAGGATGTTCCGGGCAATATCCTCCGACATACCCATACCATTATCCTCAACTGAAATGTATATGTCGTCGCCCTTCTTCTCACCGCGGACAGTTATCTTGCCGCCATCGTCCTCATCCATGTTGCCCACACCATAGTATATTGCATTTTCCAGGATCGGCTGCACGATAAGTTTAACTGTACAATAGTCATTTATCTCTTCGTCTATGATAAATTCTGTAGCAAATCTTTCTTTATATCTTACCTTCTGTATGTTCATGTAACTCGTGCTGTGCTGGATCTCGTCCGCTATCCTTATGACAGTTCTGCCCTTTGACAGACTTATCCTCAGCAGCTTTGCAAGCTCAGATATCATAAATACTGCATCTGTATTTCTGTTCGCCTCCACCATCCATGTTATGGACTCCAGTGTATTATACAGGAAATGCGGATTGATCTGACTCTGGAGCGCATCCATCTCACTCTTTCTCCGCTCATTCTGCTGTCTGATTATCTCCTGCATCAGAATCTCTATCTGCTCATAGGATTTCTTGACCGAATATCCCAGATGTCTTATCTCGGAAGATCCTCCAATATATATATCCGTGGTTCCACCTGTCTCATATGACTTTACTGATTCATTCAGCTTAAGTATAGGCTTTGAGATTTTCTTTGTTATGATCCTGTTCACCCACAAGAGCATCATAAGCAATATTACAACCGTAGTTATGATGTAATATCTGTACTGATTGATGCTAGCAGTCTGAACACTTTCCGGGACAACTCCTATGATCTTCCATCCAGTGTAGGCTATACTGCTGACAACAACATTTTCTGTGCCATCCGTCATCTTGATCTCATATGTACCGTCATCGTATACCGCTGCCTCTGTACTTTCCTCTGTGAAAAAGCCTCTGTCTATCTCTGCTCTTCGCGGATGGTATATGATATCTCCGTCACGGTTGCACAGATAATAATAAGTTTCACTTGAAGAATCATTGATCCTTGAAAGAGCCTCCTCGATCACGGAATACTTCATATCTATCAGAAGCACGCCGTTTACCGGCTTATCTCCATCATTGATATCAACAGAACGGCTGAGGGATATGACCCAATAATACCTATTGGCGCCATCTTGAAACAGATCTTGTATATGAGGTGTAGAAAAGTGCATATTCTCTATATCTTCAGATGCATTCTTGTACCATTCCTGTTCCTCGACATTAACCTTATCCTTCTGCACTGCAACCGGCTCCGCAGCAACAAGCTTCCCGGAATTGTCGTACAACGCCATACTCTGCACTTTGTCAACATTCACCTCATATAAAAGGCTGAACTGTCTGCTGAACTCCTGACTGGAGATGTCATATTCCTGGATAATGTTATAATTCACTCCATTAGATATCTGTCTAATGCCTGCCAGGTCTGTATCCACTTTATCCACAGTACTCTCTATCATGCTTTCTGCATTTGACACTGCAGTCTGCTTTATCGCAAGCTTGAATCTATTGTAAATAAGAAATCCCATAACAACAGTTGTGGTTATCGTCAGTCCTGTGAGCACCGCCATTATTATTGACTGTATGTCAAATCCTATAAATCTGCCATGATGAAACCAGCCTCGCAGCCTCGTGCGCAGAGAATATTTATTTTTCTGCATTTTGCCCTGAGCATCCTTTTTCTCTCTAATCTTCAAAACAATTCTACTCCCCTTATACTTTCTCTGCTCTACTTATTCCCCGTATGTTCAGTTCTGTACTTTGATGGCGACATTCCAAATCTCTTCTTGAACACATAGCTGAAATAATTTGCATCCTGATATCCCACCTGCTCTGCTATCTTATAGCTCTTCTCATTTGTCTCAAGTATGAGATTGGCTGCGTGATCCATCCTGTAATCCGTCAGATACGAGATAAATGACTTGCCTGTCTCCTTCTTGAACACTGATGAAAAATACGAATTGGACACACCAAGCTCTGAGCACACCGTATCCAGCGACAGATCGGGCTCCATATACCTGTCAACTACCATATTCTGGGCATCCGTTACCATTCTTCTGGACGTGTTATTTCTGGCATTTTTCAATTCCTCGCCGATCGCCATCGATGTGTCTATGAGCCATGCTGTGAGGGTAACTTCATCCATCTCAGGAACCTTCTCGTATGGGTTGCTGATCCCACCTGAAAAATTATCAAAATCTATAAAATTATTTGCGCAGAATCTGTAGAACGTTCCTACCATCTCCATGAGCGTCAGCTTGTACCTGTTCATGGTCTGTGCAGATCTGTGCAGCTTCTCTATCTCATCATGTACCGCTCCCTCAATGGCATCTCTTTTGCCAAGATATATTGACTTGATAAGTTCATGCATATTTGCATCTTCATACTGTACTGCGGCCTTCTGCTCCTTCGGTGCGATCTCAGCAATATTTATAGCCCTCTGGGTTCCGTATAAGACCCTGTATGATACCGCCTCCCTGGCACCCTCATATGAATTATTGATATTCAGGAGACTGTCACACACCCTGCCAATACCGGCAGTCACCACGGCACCCATGACTCGGTAAGCCCATCTGCAGAATCTGTCGCAGGCATCCGTCAGCTCTGCCATGGCATCCTCTGAGGCTATTTCGATGATGAGCACTGAGTTGCCCAGATATGTAAATACCTTGCATTTCCATGTATCAGCAATTCTGTCCTTGATCTGCTGTTCCACCGACATTGACAACAGTAGCGGGTTCATTCCATCTGGAACGTGATGCTCCGATGTATGAAAAACCGCGCAGCAATAAAGCGGTCCCTTCATATCGATCTGGTATGCTACAAGAAATTTCTCATAATCCGACTCGCTCACTCTGCCCTCTATCAGTGATACAAACAGATTTGTCTGAAGAACAGGCAGAGATGCATTGAAATAATTTGCAAGCTTTTCTACATTCAGTTTTTCCTCCCTCTCCTTGTCCAGAGAGTTCTTGACCCTCTTCAGACAGTCCGAGAGTTCTAAGGCATTTATAGGCTTGAGCATGTACTCCTCTATCTCAAGGTGCACCGCCTCCTTGGCATACTCAAACTCATCAAATCCTGTGAATATGATGATGTGTATATTCTGATAATCATTGTTGAGCCGTCTAGATAGCTCAAGACCGTCCATATACGGCATCTTGATGTCCGTTATGACCACATCCGGCTGCTGCTTCTCCACCAGTTCAAGAGCCTTCACACCATTGTTGGCACTTCCCACAACATCAAACCCAAGCATATCCCAGTGGATCTTTCTCTCTATAACATCTATAACCTCTTCCTCGTCATCGACAAGGATAACCTTGTATTTATCCATCTAACAGAAATCCTTTCTATATATCAAATGCCACCCGGTTCACCGGTCTTTTCCAGCAGTGTAATTATATCAAATACCGCAGAGAATATCTGTACTTTTATTATTATTTCTTCATCTATACCGTCAAGAAATTTTCCTCACCTGTCCGTGACTCGAAACCTTGCCTGTTTCCAGCTTAGGATCCAGCTTGTTTATGGCTGAACATCTTGCCCTCCCGTAATCTGGAATATTTTCCCTATCTCCAACAAAATAGCTGCTGTAGGATAAAATTGTAACTTCCCCCACATATAACCCTTGCAGGAAAATAGAGCGAAGGAAGCGGAACACTCGTCCAGAAATTCACAATATATAAATATCTCCACAGGCCAGCCTTCCTTGCATGCGCCTGCCACTTTTATGCATACCACCTAATCGATAGCTAGACGCGACTGATAATTTCTTCTCCTTCCACCACGAACAGCTGTATCTGCCCGGCTGCATGCATGGCTGCATTTATATACTGCGACATCGATAGTGAACACGACTGAGCTTCAGCGCTTTTTGCCACTGCGGAGACCGCATTGCCCTTATCGCGGTCAAAGCAGTGTGCAGATAAAAGCAAGCTGAAGTGAGGGAAGGGGAACGTGATGCCACAGTATATAAATGCAGACATCATCAGCCGGGCAGATACAGCGTCCATCAATCCACATGCCTTGCGTCATGCGTGCACTTCGTGCACTTCACAAGGAATCCTCCCGCTTATGCGGGCCCCTCCTTATGAAAAAAACCGCTCAATCCATCCTGTAGACGATCCGAGCGGCTTTTTATATAAAGGTTTTGTGAGAGTTAAATTTGTTGTTCCTTACTTCTTCTGTACATACTTGAGACAGTCAAGAGTTACAGCGGCAAGGATGATGATACCTTCGAATATGAACTGAAGGTTTGTATCAATACCAAGAATGGTAAGTGAGTAGGTAAGTGATGTGAAGATAAGAACACCAGTTACAACACCGGAGATCTTACCGATACCACCTGTGAATGAAACACCACCAACAACGCAGGCTGCTATGGCGTCCATATCCCAGCCCTGTCCATAAGCTGCACTACCTGAACCAACCATTCTGTTACACTCAAGCCATGATCCGAATCCGTAAAGGATACCGGCAAGGATGAATGCGCCAAGTGTTACCTTGAAAACTGATATACCTGAAACTGCTGCTGCCTCTGGGTTTCCACCTACAGCGTACAGATTCTTACCAAATGTAGTCTTGTTCCAGATGAACCATACTACTACGATTGCAACTACTGCCCAAATGATAATAGTTGGGAAGTTTCCTATTGTTGGGATGAACATATTTGGTATTGCTGAATCAATAGCACCAAATGAAACACCCTTTGTCGCATATGTTACAAGTCCGAAGATGATCAGCATGTTCGCCATTGTTGAAATGAACGGATGCATCTTGTACTTCGCCATGAAGAAACCTGCAATACTTGAAAATACTGTTGTGAGGATAATACATGCAACAAGTGCAAATAATGCTTTTCCTACAACCGGCATACTTGAGAAATCAAATATGTGTCCAAACACACCACCTGTATTTGCACCATTGTGCATGATAATGGTAGCTGTAACCATACCCATACCAACCATACGTCCAATCGAAAGATCGGTACCGGTCAGGAGGATAAGTCCCGCAACGCCGAGTGCCAGGAACATTCTAGGTGATGCCTGCTGAAGTATGTTCAGTATATTGGTAACTGTGAGGAGCTGTGTGTTCTTCACAATTGGAGTGATGATACAAAGTGCAATGAATATCAACACGATTACTATATACAGACCGTTCTTGTAAAGGAACTGTGTTGTGTTGAATGTGTACTTGTAATTCTCAAATTTCTGTGCTCTGCTCTGCATGAATGTGTACTTGGACATTCTAAGGAGATCTATCAGATGATACTTGTGTGAAAATGCATCATGCTTTCTGTCCTTAATCTCCTGAAGTCTTGACTCATGTGTCATCTGTGCATCAAAGAGCTTGTTCTTGTATACATATTTCTCGTCCTTGATCTCTTCCGGATCAGAGAGTTTTGCAAGTGTCTGCTCATGCTCTGTCTTGAGTGTTGCCTTTACTCTCTCATAGGACTCATTTTCTGCTGCCTTCTCAGTCTCGCAGCTTGCCACTACTTTGCTGTAGTACTCGCTGTCATAATGCTCCTTAAGGTATCCCTCTGCGTCAGCGATAAGCTTTGCAACCTTATCCTTATTGGCTGCCTCAACTGCCTTTGCCTTCTCCAGGGCTGCCTTATCCTTTGCGATTATGCTATCCTTTTCTTCCTTTGATAAATTCTTATCTTCCTTTGCGATAGCTATATGGTTCTTCAAACTACGAACCTTGTCAGATCCATCAACTCGAAGTTCATCGATCTGAGCCTGTATCTTTCCAACATATTCATCAATCGGCTTAAGGAGTTTTTCCTCTGCATCAGCCGAAAGGATCATATTTTTATCTGCCATATCCATGCTCCTCTCTATTACAAATATTTAGCACTAAGTCTTAACAATTCTTCCTGATTAGTCTCCTTGGTATTTACAATTCCGGCAAGGTGTCCATTTGACATAACACCTATACGGTTTGTGATACCCAGGATCTCCGGCATCTCAGAGGAGACAACTATGATAGTCTTGCCCTGCTTTGCCATGTTGATTATAAGCTCATATATTTCATACTTGGCTCCTACATCGATACCTCTTGTAGGATCATCCATCATGAATACATTTGGTGAACGCTCAAGCCATTTTCCGAAGATAACCTTCTGCTGATTACCACCGGACAGGTTGGCGATCATATCGTCAGGTCCCATACACTTGGTGTGCATGACCTTGATCTCCTCAGCTGTGGCACGAACCATGCTGTCATGTGACAGTGCCACGCCGCTCTTGTAGTGGTTCATATTTGCAATGGTGGTATTGAAGGTGATATCTGCCTTGAGGAAGAGACCATTTGCCTTTCTCTCCTCAGTGATGAGGGCAAATCCGTGATCCATAGCATCCTTTGGACCGGTGAAGTTCATGATCTTGCCACCATACATTACATTTCCTGCTGCTCTTGTACGAATACCAAATATAGTTTCCAGGAGCTCTGTACGACCTGCGCCAACCAGACCATAGAGACCGAATATCTCACCCTTCTTCACATCAAATGTGATGTTCTGGAGCTTCGGTGCATACTTTGTGGAGAGTCCCTGTACTGAGAGGATCGTCTCACCCGGCGTATTGTCGACCGGTGGGAATCTGTTATCAAGTGAACGACCAACCATGGCTGATATAAGCTCATTCATGTTGGTGTCCTTGCTGTCCTTTGTCATGACCAGACTACCGTCTCGGAGAACTGATATCTGATCACAGATCTCGAATATCTCATCCATCTTATGTGAGATGTAGATCAGGGAAATTCCCTGCTCCTTGAGCTGTCTCATCATCTTGAAAAGCTTTGCAACCTCAGGTGCTGTCAGCGATGATGTAGGCTCATCAAGTACGATTACCTTGGAATTGTACGAGATAGCCTTTGCGATCTCACACATCTGTCTCTGGGAAACTGACATTCTCTTCATCGGCTGTGTAAGATTGACCGTTATACCCAGCTTTCTGAACAAGTCTGAAGCTTCCTTCTTCATACGGCCCTCATCGATGACTCCAAGAGAGTTCTTTGGATAACGTCCAAGGAACAGGTTGTCAACAACGCTTCTCTCAAGACACTGATTTAATTCCTGATGAACCATCGCAACTCCATTCTCGAGTGCATCCTTAGGGCCAGAGAAATTTACTTCTTTTCCATCTAATATTATTGTGCCTTCGTCCTTCTGATAGGTTCCGAAGAGACACTTCATCATTGTCGATTTACCGGCACCATTCTCACCCATAAGTCCCATGATCGAACCAGGTTTAACATTCAAATTAATATGGTTAAGGACCTTGTTTCTGCCGAATGATTTGCTCATGCCTTGAATCGATAAGATGTATTTATTCTTATCTTCTGCCATATCTCTACTTCCTTTTCTTCGTAAAAGAAGGGTATCAAATGTTTAGTCTGACACCCCTCTGAGTTAAATCATTTCCTATTGATCAATCATCCAGGTAACTTATATTACTTAGAGAGAATTGATGTGTATGATGCTGCATTGTCTGTCTTAACCATGTTGATTGCAAATGCATCGTACTCGCCTGGGTTACCAAGACGGTTTGTGATGTTAGACTCTGTCTGTCCATCACCACCGATGTAATCTACATTCAGGTTAAGAAGGTCATCGTAGTTCTGAAGAAGTGGCTGGTATGTTGAGCTCAGGAAGTTATCTGAAGCGTTGTAGATATCAAGCCATACCTTCTTGCTTGGGCTCTTGCTTGAGTCAAGCTGCTTTGAAACCTTGTCATAAACCTTTGTTGAATCTGTGAAATCCTGATAGTTGTCTGCTGTTACTGCCACATTCAGTGCGTAGTATGATCTCTCGTCTGCGCTGTATCTGTAGTCAACACCTTCCTCAAGCTGGTTTCCAGCCTCGTCTGCTGTACCGATACCAGTATCAACATCTACACCATCAAGTGCGTTACGGAGAACTCTCAGTGTCAGGTAAGCCTGAACATCTGCATGCTGTGAAATTGTTCCGCCGTAGCCCTCTGCAATTGCTGCAACTGCATCGCTGTTAGCATCGTATCCAAATGTAGGAACCTTGTTGTCCTTTGCCCAGGCATTGAACATTGACATTCCCATACCATCGTTATTTGAAACAACTACATCGATCTGATCACCAAATGATGCTGTCCATGTTCCTATTGCATTACCAGCTGTAGCTGCATCCCATGTAGCTCCTGCTGAGTTCTTCATCTCCTGTGATGCAAGCTCTCTGATCGTATATGTCTTGCCATCAACATCAAGCTTAGCATCCTGTACTACTGTTGCCTTACCATCTACGTTTGTTCCGGCTGGTGTTGAATCAACTGCTCCGCTTGCATCAACGCCTGTGCCAAGTGCTGAACGAACACCTCTTGTACGTGCGATTGAATCATTGTGTCCGATATCACCGATTGCAAGTACATATCCGATGACTCCATCACCGTTACGATCGATCGTTGCTGCATTTGCCTTGATGTAATCAAGAACCATCTGGCCCTGGAGCTCAGCACCCTGATTAGCATCAAATCCTACATAATATGTGTCCTTGTTGTAGCTAAGAGCGTCCTTGTCAAGCTCTCCTGTTGAACTGTTAGATGGCTGACGGTTGAACCAGCAAAGTGGCTTGTCCTTGTTGGCTACTCCACTGCTTGAGCTTCCGCCACTTGAGCTTCCGCCTGATCCACATCCTACCATTGATAAAGCAAGTGTTGCAGCTGCTGCTACAGCTAAAATTCTTCTTTTTCTCATATTACATTCCCTCCTGTTCTTTGAACATCAGCCCATTTGTAATTGCCTTCGGCAAGGGCTGATGCTGCATGTTAAGTTTTCTGAAACTTAACACATCCTTTGGCTTTGTGTGTTTTATTTTTTCGTCTTGCCTCATTGACTGTACTCATTATAAGTTGATACGGGATTTGAAAGAATAGAATATTTTTGGATTAATTAGCAAAATTTTGTGATTTATCAAAATTTTTATAGATATTTTTACCAATAGCGGTTGATTAATAGTTATATATTAGGATATTTTTGACTTAATAGTGATGGTTTAGCTTGCTTTACTGGGCAATTTTCACCTGTCACCGGCAAGTTTGGAGGGCGGAATGGTCTGTGATAACATATTCTATACGGTGGCTTAGCGGCGTTTTAGTGGCACTTCCTATAACAGCTTGTTTTTATCTTTTGGTTGTTTTCCATCTGTTTTGCGCATAAAATTATCCCTCTTTAACTTAGAATATGCAAATAGATACAAGTTTTAGAATTTTTGTATCTAATAAACTTATTTTAAGGAAAAAGATACAATTTTGTGCTCTTTTACGTATAGTCATAAAAGCAAGCTGCCTTCCTCACATAGCACATGACACAACAGTACATGTTTCAACAGCACATGTTACAATAACGCATGCCACAACCGCACATACCGCAATAGTACATGACACAATAACACTTGCAACGCATAGCACATACAGCATAACACAAGCCTCTCGCGTCACTGCACATTTATGGCGATGAGCAATTCATGCTAAAACATGGTCATGTACAGTAATCCACGCAAGCAAAAAAGAGCGTGGGTTCGACTCACCCACGCTCTTTTCAGGCTTACATATTCACATTCAAGTAATTTCCACAATAAGGACATTTGCTGGAATATCCAGTCGCTGCACGGAAACTCGAACCACAATTCGGGCATCTGACCGCCACAAGTCTCAGCTTATCCGGTGCCACCGGCTTGTCGTCCATGAGCTCTTCCTCACCAGGAAGCCTCTCATCCCTTACTGAATCCGGATCATAGCCGTATTTGCCGTTGTACTCAAATATATCTATCGTCAGACCTATCGGGTACATGCCGGCACCCCTTGTGAATCCAGTTGGTATTATAGCCTCCCGCTCAACATGGTAGCTGTCAAAATAATGCACGATTGTGTCCATCATATATGTATTGTTCACCCTGACAGAAGTATTCTCCGTGTATCCATATATCTTTGCAGGATACCTCACGCCCTTTTTCACTATCATCTTCTTGTTGTGAACCAATATCGCCACCACTATGTCCATTCCCCCACCGATCAGTAAGAAACTTCCCGGAAGGCTCAGCATAGCCAGGGGGAATTTGCCAGGCTCCGCCACAATTGCAAATATAATTCCCACGAAAACACCGACAGCAAGGAATATACTGCCAACCAAAACCACTATCTTATGAGCTGCATTCATCTTATTTCTCCTTTTCCCCAATATCTGCAAAAACCACCGATTCTCTGCTCATACCATGTCTACATCACCATCTGCCAGATTATGTACAATACAAGCAAGTGTCCCGGATAAAATGCATAACAGAAGTATTTAAACCACTTCTTATGGTATCCCAGTTTTCCATTGTATAGCCATATCACCGGCAATGCGATGAGCGCAAACGCCTGCTGCGGGAATTCAAAGCTATGTCCCGCTATACTAAATGTATAACAATATCCACTAAGCAGCTGTGCATTGATATAATACATACACACGAGCTGTGCTATCAATTTCCATGGTTCCTTGCCCCGGAACAGATAGAACATTATAACCATGACAACTCCCGCTCCATAGAAATCAACCATGGTGATCGTTCCTATCACATATCCCACAAGAGTCACAACAATCGCAACCGGGATCCACAGCCATACCTTGCCCGTTTTCCTTACCTTGTCTATCAATGCTATCAGCAGTAATCCTATGAGAAATGTCCAAAGTACATTCTGATGAAACAGATACAGGACACTGTCTCCGGACACAAGATCAAATGGAACTTCAGATATCACCGCAAATATCAGCATTCTGCACAGATATCTGCGGAAATTACTGGTATGGTAAAATCCCTCAACTATCATGAACGCAAATATCGGAAATGCTATTCTTCCTATGCACGTAAGTATATCCACATACGGAAACAACGTTGCCCACATGTGATCACTGAGCATGCATGTCATCGCAATGATATGCAGCATACAGGAGCTGAATACTCCTGCCTTTATATTCCAGGACTTTTTCCCCGGATCAATCATTTTACCATTCTGTATATCCGTCATATTGGTTCCTCCTTTTTATATGACTTCGTCATATTGGTTCCTTCTCTTTATAATGTGCCGCCAACTCCTTCGCCCTTGTTAAATCCGAAGATGGCACAGCATATCAGATCTATGATAAACAATACCGACAATGTGATACATATAATGTTCTGCACTTTTTTGCTCTTGGAATTCAGAAATTCACTGAGCTTCGGTGCCGCTATATACACTCCAAACAGGCTGCCCAAACCAAATGCAAGAAGTCCCACCAGACATATTCTTCCATTTACATTAAGAAACTCGTTCTTGTAGTCCCAATACTGTGAGTTAAAGAAGAAATCCAGTGCCCAGCTCGCTATAAATTCTATGATTCCACATACCACCATAGCCATAGCAAACAGCTTTGCTTTATCTGCCTTGAAGCGGTCAAGCAGGAATATAATAGCAACGCCGCCGACTCCGTACACAGGCAGCCACGGTCCATACATGGTCCCACGGTTTACAAGAACATGATCCATAACTATATAGAGCAAGACCTCCCAAAGCCATCCTATAAAACAGAACACGAAGAAGAAGAAAATGAAGTCCCTGAGACTGTATTCACTCTTCACCTTCATTCCCTCAGGCACCTCGACCGCGACATCCTGGAGAATATAGGCCGGTTTAGTCCATACCTCAGCAACTCCCGCGTCTCCTGCCGACTGATAAGCAGCCTCGATAGCTTTTTTGTTATATGGTGCAGCATTGAATGCTTCCTCGACAAAATTTTCCACACCTATATTCTGTCTGAACCAGAAGTACATCTCCACATCAAGCTCCATCTGAAACGGTAATGCTACCAGAAGTCCTGCAACCGGTATAGCCTTGATCATCCACACGTGGATGCATGACAGATCCGTCAGGAACATTTTCCACTTATAGCCTCTCGTCATCTCCCTTGACATGTTCTTCGCATCTCTCCACTTGAGTCTTGGATTCTCCGCCAGGAGATATGGAACCATCCTATACTGATAATACTTGTACACACCACCGATTATCGTGAGCCACCAGAGTGTCATAACAACATTGTAACAGAACATGACCCACATAAGTCTGAGTAAATAATGTCTGTGGAAAGGTGCAAACATCCGGTTGACGGACACCTTGTCACTGTATCTGCACTCCATGGCATAACGGCATTTGCCCACTATCGCCGCACTCTGTATAAAGAAATGGACAACAGCCATGATAAGAGCAGATATCAGGAGCATCACTATGACCTCGCCGGGATTTCTCTCCACATATGCCGTGTTGGCGCCTAAAAGCTTGATGATCCAGGTCTGCTTCGCCGTCACCGAGTCTATCACACGGGCTACTGTCTCGGCTTTTTTCTCCGACATATGCTCAATCATCGGCATATTCTTTACATACTCCTTGAGTATGGTCACATTGTCAGCCTCATGCTCGGTCTCCTGTCCAAGCACCTGATCTATTCCCTTCACGAATTTTGTCTGGGAAGAATCATCTACCCCAAGATAAGAGAAAATAAAACACACAGCGACCATAGCCATCCAAGCCATAAGTCCCCGCTTAAATACCGTGTTCCACGCTCCTTTTCTAAGCTGTTTCCTGTTCCAAGTCATTATAATACATTCTCCCTTATAGAATTTTAAATGTTATCATCTTACGTCTATATACCGCATTTTTAATGTCACATCACTCAGGCAAACTGTGAAACTCATAACCTGAATCCCCCTAGATGAAGTCGAAGGTCGCCTGCTCATAGGAAAGTTCCTGATATTCCAGTTCTTCCTGATCCGTCTTACTGGTGTAGTCCACCACTACCGTCTGCTGCTTTCCGCCCACCATCTGCTGTCCCAGGATATAGTTCACATCAAAGCGTCCTGTGATGGCCGGGGTCGCGCCACGGGCAGGTACGATGAGCTGCACATGGTTGGCTGCCAGCATGGCAAATATAGGCTCCCATATGTATATATCCTTCGCCGCACCAAACGGGTTGTCAATAAATATTGTTTTAGACTGTACCGACTCCTCCGGTGCCAGGCTGTACATTCCTGCAATATAGTTGATGACAGCAACCAGGAACTGGATGTAGATACCCTGGGACTGTCCTGTACTTCCAACAGCTTCCTCATACCTTAGATACCGGCTCTGCTCCTTTATCCTCTCCCTCTTGTAGAGATTGAGTCTGATGGCATTCATATCTGTGACCATGACACCGAACAGCTTCTTGAGTCCCAGACAGTCACGGATGTACTTGATCCTCTTTCGTTCATCCTCGTAGGCATCCGCACCCTTCACTATGTCATCTATATAATCAGACATCCTCTGCTTTACAAATTCATCCTTCACGTAAGGTATGGTGAGATCGACCATCTTGATAACATCATCGCCCACCGTGATACGTGACAGCTTTGGAAGCTTCTCAAGCTCAGTCTTCACATCCATACATCTCTGTACACACTGATTCTCGAAGTTCTCCTTGATGGCAACCATATCCTCGATACCCTTCTCAACGCGCTCCTTCTCCAGCTTGATGAACTCAATAATCTGAAGAAGATTTGCCAGAAGTTCCTTTGTCTGACTGTAGGTATCCGGAACCTGCACATCCTGTCTGATCGTATTGGCCATCTCGAATACACCCATCTCCACTAGTGTATCCGCCGTCTGTCCCTTGAATCTCATGATTTCATTCTTCGCGCGGTCAAGGGCTTTCATGCTCCTGTCGTACTTCATGAGACTTGTCTCAAATAACTGTCTGAGGGTATCCATGTCTTCATCCAGTACATTTCCACCGGACACATCTATGTCATTTGTATCGACTATTCTCTTTACATCCTTGTACAGATCCACCATGAAACCATACTGCTTATAGTAATCGCTGTACGCCTTCTCAGCTTCTTTGAATATGCGGTTCATATCCGCAAGCACCGCATCTCCATTGGCTATGGCTGTATCTGCATCGGCTGCAGATACCTCCTCACGTACATAGCTGCCATCGCCGTATGTGCGGTTGATGTTCTCTATCGCATACTCTATGCTTCCCTCAAGCTTGCTATACGCCTTCTGGTCAGCCTTCTGCTGCTGCATCAGCGACGCCTCTATCAACGTGAGCCTTGCCAGCTCATCGTCCATCTCCCTGAGATTGTCCTCAGACGTCGGATAGAGCTCTCCTGCCCCGGCAAATACCGCCATGTCAAAGCCTCTCTTCTCTATGGTCTTCTGTATTCTGTCCATTGACTTCTTCAGCGCATCCATGAGCTTCTTCTTGTCCTCAAGATCCGGCGCATGCTCCTTTGAAACCGCCAGCATAGCCATAAATTCCTGTTCAAGCCGTTCATCTGAAATGTCCAAAGTCTCCTTGTATTCCTCCGGTATTCCGTCCTGCCATGCCGCAGCAGCCACGCCTGCACCATCTGTATTTTCAGCAACTCCCGCATTCTCAGACTTCGGCAGATACGGTTCGAAATACTCCGTCCACTTGTACTGGATATCCTCTATATTCCTTGTAAGCCCCGCAAGCTTTGACTCAGTCTCTCCAACCGTCGTCGACCACTTCAGCAC